>NZ_CAMZCS010000044.1 GCF_947305105.1 uncultured Fibrobacter sp.
TGCCTTAGTTGAGTTATCCTCTATGAGGAGTAGCGAGAGTACAAGTAGACAGTAGAAAGTGATTAGGGGTTAGGATCTAGGATCTAGGGTGAAATATCACGGCTTCGCCGTCTGTTACTAACGCACGAAGTGCGTGATTCTTTTCACTAGCCTCTATTCTCTAGTCTCTAGTCTCTCAAAGACTCACCGCTCATAGCTCATGGCTCATTGCTCGGGCCTGGAGCCTCGAGTCCCGAGCCTCCCTTATTGCCGGAATCGCCCTTTTCGAGGCGCATTTGCTGGAAAAACGCCTTCAGGAGCCCAAGGCACTCGTCGGCGAGCACCCCGCCCACCACCTCGACCTCGCGTTTGAGGGCATTGCCTGTAATCACGTCGACGGTCGTTCCGCAGCCACCAAAACGTGTATCCGGGGAGCCGTAGACCACGCGTGAAACACGGCTGTTGAGAATGGCCCCCGCGCACATCGGGCAAGGTTCGAGCGTTACATACAAAGTACACCCATCCAGACGCCAGTTGTCCAAGTGACCGGCTGCCGTCCCGATGGAAAGGATTTCGGCATGGGCGGTAGCATCCTTGAGCATCTCTATCTGGTTGTGACCACGGCCGATGACCACGCCATCTTTAACGATAACACAGCCGATAGGGATTTCCTTCTCCTCGAAGGCCTTTTGCGCCTCGCGAATGGCCATGCGCATGTATTTTTCGTCGTCGTTCGTGTAATCCATGGATAAGTGGTTAGTGGTTAGTGGTTGGTGGTTAGTAGGAAGTAGGCAGTAGGAAGTAGACAGTAGATATTCGGAATTAGGAATTAGGAATTTTTTATAATTGCAGCGAAGCCGCCCTGTTTACTTAACCACTGTTTACTAACCACTGTTTACTTAATTCCTCTTCCGTAAGCACAGTAGGAGTCTTCCTGCATGTAGTCGCCGTCGTGGTAGTAGGCGGCACGGGCGCGACAACCGCCACAGCGGTCGTTGAACTTGCACTTGCCACAAGCACCGGCATAGGCCTTGGTGCGGAGCTTCTTGAACACTTCGGCGTTCGCCCAGATTTCGTCGAAAGGCGTATCGTGCACGTCGCCCGCCTCTTCCATCATGTAGGCGCAAGGACGCACCTTCCCTATCGGGCTCACGATGCAGTAGTCAAGGCCGGCGAGGCAACCACGGCTGTAACGCGTCTTGACGCCAAGCTGGTCGGCGATGCGCAGGAACTGCGGAGCACAGGTGGGTTTGACAGGGATGCCGAGCGTGCGGCTCTTTTCCATAATCTTACGGAGGAGTCCCTCGTATTCGGCGACGCGCAGCGCATGTCCTTCAATTTCTTTTCCGCGACCGACGGGAATCAGGAAGAAAATCTGGTGGTTCACCGCGCCGATTTCCTTGACCCAGTCCATGATATCGAAAATTTCGTTCTGGTTCCAGTCCATGATGGTCGTGTGAATCTGGAACGGGAGGCCCGCCGCCTTGCAGTTCTCGATGCCCATCATCGTAAGTTCGAAGGCGTTCGGGAGGCCACGGAAATCATTGTGACGGTCATGGTCGATGCTGTCGATGCTGATACCCATCGCCATCGCACCGGCCGCTTTGAGCTTGAACGCCAAGTCGTGCGTGATGAGCGTGCCGTTGGTGCCGAACACTGGGCGGAGTCCCTTGCTCGATGCGTGCGCGACCAAATCCACGATGTCGGGGCGGGTCATCGGCTCGCCACCGCTGAAAATCATGATCTTGAACCCCGCCTTCGCGATTTCGTCAATCAGCTTGAGGGCTTCCGCCGTCGTGAGTTCGGCCGCCTTGTTCTCGCCCGCGTCCTGGTAGCAGTGCTTGCAGGTCAAGTTACACTTGTTGGTGGTCATCCAAGATACAATCATCATAAACCTCGTTCAGAACGCCCTACAAGATAGAAATCCTTGTCGCAAAAATCACACTTGACGCGCCAAAACAGCCTTTTTGCCTTTTCTGAGTGCAAGTTCATTGCAAAAAAGCCTATATTGAAAGCATGTCGGTCAAGAAACTCCTGATTCTCGCGCTCATCGTAGCTGCCGCCTATTACGTTTTTGGCGTAAAGGGGTTCAATCCGTTTACCCCAAAAATTCCAGGGGATGTCCAGCTATATGCGCTAAACGGGGAAACAACGACATTGGACAACCTCACCGGTGAAAACGGCACCCTCATTTTCTCTATGGGCACGTGGTGTTCGTTCTGTGTCGAAGAAGTCGGGGTACTGAAATCATTGGCAGAAGACCTTCGCACCAATAAAATCAATGTAGTCATTTGCATGAACGGATACAGCAACGACGAAATCCATAACTGGATTTACAAGCAAGATTTCCCCTGGGACTGGAAAACAGTCTACTGGCAAGATTCGCTCTACGACACATTCCACATCAAGAAAAAGACGGTCCCCTACCTAACGGCACGAAACAAGAAGGGTGAAATATTCTACAGCAACTCCGGTATACACTACACGAACGCGCTATCGGAAATCGCCGCGAACATGCACAAAAATTAATTATTGGCCAACGGCATCCTTACGGCGGAATATAACCCAAAGGATGACGGCAAGGGTGGCCCCGATGAGGCACATGAACATGTCTGACTGGGTATCCCAAATGTAGCCCTGGGTGCCTAAGAAGGCCTCCGTATCGGTCGGATTGCTCAAAGACGCGAGCCACTCGATAATCTCGTAAAGCGCAGAAATCGCCTCGGCAACGCAGATGGCCAAGAAAACAGTCCAGCCAGTGGTCCTGAGCGGGGTTGTGCGGCGCAAAAGTTCAATGGTCAAGAGCGCCGGGGTAAAACCTTGCATGAAATGCCCTATCTTGTCGTAATTATTGCGCGTAAAGCCGAACCAATCCTCCATCCAGAAACCGAGCGGCACCTTCGCATACGAATAATGCGCCCCCACCAGAAGGACAGCCATGTGGAACGCCATCAGGGCATAAAGGTACGTGGGCATCCGGAATTTATTGTACGTCAGCAAGAGGACGAGAAGCCCGACAAGTGCCGGAGCAGCCTCCAGGACCCAAGTCAGGTAAGTATCAACAACCCCCACGGCAGACCAAAGAATCGTCAAAGAGACTAGTACAAGCAGGACAAGGTGGGATTTGGGAACATTTTTCATACCCCAATAATAATAAATATACCCCTCCCTCAAAAAAAGTTTCTTTTTTATGAGAACAGTCACCAAAAATAAGTTATAATATTACATAAATGCGTCTTTTATATTACATTATGCTTTTTAGGTTCAATTTTTTGCATTATATGAATGAATCCTATATAAAAAGCTATTTTTCGGGGCAAAAAAAGGATACCATGACAAAGAGAAGAGTTGTTATTACTGGTCTAGGCGCTGTTACACCCGTCGGCAAGTCCGTTCAGGGCATGTGGCAGGCCATTCAAGAGGGCAAAAGTGGAATTGCCCCCATTACCCTGTTCGATGCATCCAATTGTCCCGTAAAGATTGCAGCCGAAATCAAGGAATTCAAGCCCGAGGAACACGGAATTGACCCGAAAGAAGCCCGCCGCATGGCCCGCTTCACGCAATTCCTGGTAGCAGCAGCAAACGAAGCGGTCAAAGACGCGAACCTCTCCCGCGAGCAGCTCGCCGAAGACACCACCGGAATCGTGGCCGGTAATGGCCTTGCCGGCATGGACATTCTCGACGAGACATACAATAAGTATATCGAAGGCGGCAAGCGCAGGGTTTCCCCGCTCGCCATGCCCGAACTTATCCCGAACGAAGCGTGCGCCAACGTCTCCATAGCCTTAGGCATTACCGGACAAGCCCACACGATTTGCACCGCCTGTGCCTCCGGCACCGACGCCATCGGGGTCGCGCTCGACTCCATCCGCTCGGGCCGCCTGGACGTGTGCCTCGCAGGTGGCTCCGAAAGCGGGATTACCGAATATTCTATCAAGAGCTTTGCTGGCATGCACGCGCTCACAGACAAATTCAACGACGACCCCGAAAAGGCGTCGCGCCCATTCGACAAAGACCGTAGCGGCTTTGTCATGGGCGAAGGCGGTGCCGTGATGGTGCTCGAAGAACTCGAACACGCGAAGGCCCGCGGCGCAAAAATTTACGCCGAACTCGCAGGCTACGGCGCATCCGCCGATGCCTACCACATCACGAGCCCGCGCCCAGGTGGAGAAACCTGCGCGAAGGCCATGATCCGCGCCATGAAGGATGCGGACATCGCCCCGACCGACGTGGACTACTACAACGCCCACGGCACCTCCACCCACCTGAACGATATCACCGAGACCGAGATGCTCAAGATCTCGCTCGGCGAGCATGCCTACAAAATCAAGGTGTCGAGCACCAAGAGCATGACCGGACACTGCGTGGGAGCCGCAGGCGTCATCGAGGCCATCATCAGCACGCTCGCCATCAAGGATTCGTTCTACCCAGCCACCATGAACCTCGACAACCCGGACGAAGGCTGCGACCTAGACTACGTGCCGAACAAGGGTGTCCCGGGGAACATCGACGTTGCCGTATCGGCTTCGCTCGGTTTTGGCGGGCACAACGGCGTTGTCGTCATAAAAAAATTCAAGGATTAAAATCCTTGCAGAACAGGAAGGGGAAAAATGATTATCCAGCCCATGATTCGCGGCAACATGTGCGTCAACGCGCACCCAGCAGGGTGCGCTGCCGCCGTGCGTAGCCAAATCAGTTCCGTCCGAAAATGGAGGGCAGAACAGGGCCAGCCCAAAGACTCCCCTAAGACTGTACTCGTCATTGGATGTTCATCCGGCTACGGCTTGGCCAGCCGTATTGTCGCCGCCTTCGGCTTCGGAGCCACGACAATCGGAGTATCCTTCGAAAAAGAAGGTTCGGATACTCTTCCCCCAAAAAACGGAACACCGGGATGGTACAACAACATGGCGTTCGACCGCGAGGCAAAGGCCTCCGGCATTGAATCCTTTACCATCAACAGCGATGCTTTTTCCCACGACACTCGAAAAAAAGTCATCGAAATCGTGAAAAAGACCGACAAGAAAATTGACCTCGTCATCTACAGCGTCGCTTCTGTCGTGCGAGTAGACCCGGATTCGGGTAAGCTCTACCGCAGCGTTTTCAAGCCTATCGGCGAAGCCCTCACCGGGGAAACCATCGACGCGATGACCGGCAAGATTACCCCCATCGGCACCGACCCCGCAACCGACGAAGAAATTTTCAACACGATAAAGGTGATGGGTGGCGAAGACTGGGCACTATGGATTGATCAACTCGCCAAGGCGGATGTACTTTCCGAAGGCATCAAGACAGTCGCTTATTCCTACATCGGCCCATCCCTCTCCTACGCCATCTACCGCGACGGCACCATCGGAGAAGCCAAAAAGCACCTCGAGAAAACGGCAAAAAAAATGGATGCCGAGCTGCAGGCAAGCCTTAAAGGCAGGGCATACATTTCCGTAAACAAGGGCGTGGTATCGCGCTTGAGCGTGGGCATACCCATCATCGCGCTGTACCTCTCCGTGCTGTTCAAGGTCATGAAGGAAAAAGGGACTCACGAAGGCTGCATCGAACAGATGGAACGGCTCTTCGCCGAACGCCTGTACACAGGTGGAGCCGTACCGACCGACGAGATTGGGCGAATTCGCATCGACGACTTGGAAATGGACCCGAAGGTCCAGGAAGAAGTCAAAAAGCGCATGGCCACCATCACGCAAGACAGTTTCCCCAAAATTGGAGACCTTGAAGGTTACCGCCACGACTTTCTCGTCTCGAACGGCTTTGACGTGGAAGGCATAGACTACACTGCAGACGTAGCCTCAATGGAATCTATTTAGAAGAACAATCTCACTCTTTCTATCCATTTTTTTTGTATTTTTCGAGTATCGCGGCAACTTACGCCGCGTAAATCCAAGGAGCGTCGTATGTCCGACTGGCTTTTCAAATCGTGGCTCAAGATTTCCGCCCTGACGGTTATCCTGTTTTTCTTCTATCACCTGTTTATCTCGCAGAAACTCGAAGAAGAGAATTTCTCTTCGGAAATCGATAAACACTAGAGGCACACCATGGAACAGAACAAGGACATCCTGGATATCCAGGCCGCCGAAGAAAGCTCCCGCAAGAAGAAGAAGTTTATCCTGTGTTACCACAGTTTCAGTGTGCTGAACTACAAGAGAACTCGCAACCAGATTAGGAAAATTGCCGACGCAGCCGGTTCCCCGATCAGCATCGCCGTGATTCCCGCCTTTGGTGCAGCTCCAGAATCCGAAGCGGAACAGTTCCGCGAAGAACTCGAGAAATTCGTTGACGAAGGCTACGAAATCATGCTCCACGGGGCACGCCACCGCGCCGACCTCTCTATCAAGCGCAGCCTCCAAGGCAGACTCGCCCTCTTGGTTTCGAACAACGAAGCTGAATTCGCCGGCCTTGACGAACGTTTCACGCAGGCCCTCCTGAAAAGGAGCCTTGCCTTGTGGAAAGCGCACGGCACCGGGAAACCGTCCGGATTCATTCCGCCCATCTGGTTCGGGAACAAGTTCCTCAAAGAACAAGCTCTCGAAATTTTCGACTATTACGAAGACCTTCATGGGATTTACCAGATAAAGAACGGCAAGATCAAGAAAACAAAATCCAAAGCACTGAGTTTTTCCATCATTCCCGCACCGCTCCTCGGGATTGCGCAGACTTACTCCTGCCTCAAGATGTTGTTGCCGGGTGGGGTCCACCGCTTAGTGTTCCACGACAAGGACTTCAGGACCATTGGTGAAAAGCGCATTTTGAACATGGTGCGTTACACATCCACCATGCGTGAAAAAATCATGTACAGGGATCTGTAAGACCCATCAGCACTGGATTCAACATGATACTCAACAAGTTTCTCTCCCGCATAGATTACGAGTCTTACGAGGACCTTTACAAGAATTTTAAGATTTCCATTCCGGACAACTTCAACTTTGCCTACGACGTGGTTGATGAATACGCGAAGACGGAACCCAAGCGCGAAGCGTTAGTGTGGTGCGACGACAACGACGAAAGCCACATCTTCACGTTCAAGGACTTGTCGCTGGCGTCCCAACGTACAGCGAATTTCCTTGTAGAACAGGGAATCCAAAAAGGCGACCGCGTGATGCTCATCCTTCGCCGCCGCTATGAATTCTGGTTCTTCTTGTTGGCGCTCCACCGCATCGGTGCGATTGCCATCCCGGCAACAAACATGCTCGCGGCCGAAGACCTGGAATACCGCTTCAAGGCAGCCGAAGTGAAGATGGTCGTCACCTACGACGAGCCCGCACTCCAGAAAGAAGTGGACAAGGCAAAGTCCAAGTGCCCCTCCGTCGAAAAGCTCGTGACTGTTGGCCAAACGGCCCGCCAAAACTGGATCAGCTTCTACGACGACTACGAAATTTTCCCCGCAAAGTTCGAACGCCCCGAAGGCGAAGCGGCGACGCACAACGACGACATCATGATCGTCTACTTCACGAGTGGAACCAGTTCGAACCCCAAAATGGTAGCCCACACGTTCACCTACCCCCTCGGGCATATCGTAACCGCCAAGTACTGGCAACACGTTGTCGACGGAGGCCGCCACCTGACCGTTGCCGAGACGGGCTGGGCCAAGGCTCTCTGGGGCAAGATTTACGGGCAGTGGATTGCCGGGTCTGCGGTATTCACCTACGACATGAAGGTATTCATTCCGGGCAAACTCCTCGAGAAGATGGCCGAATATAAAATTACGACCTTCTGTGCCCCGCCTACCGTCTACCGCTACATTTTGCAGCATGGCATCAGCAGGTACGACCTTTCGAGCCTCCAATACTGTACCACTGCTGGCGAAGCACTGAACGTGGATATTTATAACAAATTCTACGAACAGACGGGCATCCGCATGCAAGAAGGCTACGGCCAGACCGAACTTACGCTCACCACGGGCAACTTCGGCTTTAGCGAACCGCATCCGGGTTCCATGGGCAAACCCTCTCCGGGATACAGCATGGAAATCGTGAACGCGGACGGCGAGCCCTGTGCCGATGACGAAGTCGGCGAACTCATCATCAAGATTGACCAAGGCAAGCCCTTCGGCATGTTCGGCGGTTACTACCGCGACGACGAACGCACCAAGAAAGTTTTCGAAGGTGGTGTTTACCATACGGGCGACACCGCAACCCGCGACAAGGACGGTTACTACTGGTTTGTAGGCCGCAACGACGACCTCATCAAGAGCTCGGGTTACCGCATCAGCCCCTTCGAAGTGGAAGAAGTGCTCCACAAACACCCGGCCGTGCTCGAAGTCGCTGTCACGGGTGTCGAGGACAAGGACCGCGGTCAAGCAGTGAAAGCGACCATCGTGCTCCAGAAAGGTTACGAGGCGTCGAAGGAACTCGCAAAAGAAATTCAGCTGTTCACAAAGAAGGTGGCCGCCAGCTACAAGAGCCCGCGCATCATCGACTTCGTGACGGAACTGCCCAAGACCATCAGTGGAAAGATCCGCCGCGCCACCATCCGTGACAAGGACGCCGAAGCGCAGAATGCTGAAAAAGCCGAGGCCGCGAACAATGCGGAAACCCCGGCTAACGAAAATAAGACGGAATCCTAAAGATTCTTGAAGACTTTTCTTGCGGCATCGACAGTACGGTCGATGTCGCTTTCTGTATGCGCGGCACTCACGAAAATGGCCTCGAACTGGCTCGGGGCCAGATAAATGCCCTCGTCGAGCATCCCGAGGAAATACCTGCGGAACAGTTCCAGGTCGGACTTCTGCACGTCGGCAAAGCATTCCACCGGACCTTCGGTAAAGAAGATACAGCCCATGGAGCCTACCTGATTTGTAGCCAGCGGGATTCCCGCAGTTTTCGCCGCATCCTGGAGGCCTTCAATCAAGCGCTTCGTCATCGTCTCGGCGTGTACGTAAAGGTCTGGATGCGTAGAAAGTTCGCGCATCGTAGCAAGTCCAGCCGCCATCGCGACCGGATTGCCCGAAAGCGTCCCTGCCTGGTAAATGCCGCCAAGCGGTGCAATCTGCTGCATTACATCCAAACGGCCGCCATAAGCGCCCACCGGCATTCCACCGCCGATAATCTTCCCGAACGTAGTCAAATCCGGCTTGATGCCGTAAAGCCCCTGCGCACAGTGGATGCCCACACGGAATCCCGTCATGACCTCGTCCACAATCAGGAGCGCGCCATGCTTTTTCGTTTCATCCGAAAGCGTCTGCAAGAACTTGGGCTTTGCAGGGACGACACCCATGTTGCCGGCCACCGGTTCCACAATAACGCCAGCAATCTCGTCGCCAATCTTATCGAAGAGCTCTTTAACGCCCGCCACGTCGTTGTACTGGAGCGTGAGCGTGTACTTCGCGAGGTCGACAGGCACCCCCTTGCTGCTCGGCTTGCCCGTCGTGAGCATGCCCGAGCCCGCCTTGATAAGCAGGCTATCGCTGTGGCCATGGTAGCAGCCTTCAAACTTCACAATCTTGTCGCGCCCGGTAAAACCGCGAGCCGCACGGATGGCGCTCATCGTTGCCTCGGTCCCGCTGTTCACCATGCGAATCATCTCCACACTCGGCACGAGGCTCATCACAAGCTTCGCGAGTTCGGATTCGAGCCCGCACGGAGCCCCGAAACTGAGACCGTTCTGCGCCGTCTCGGAAACCGCCTTGATAACGGAATCGTGAGCATGGCCCAGGAGCATCGGCCCCCAACTGCCTACATAATCGATGTAGTCGTTACCATCCACATCGTAGATGTGACTGCCCTTCGCGCGGGCGATAAACGGAGGTGTGGCCCCCACGTTGCCATAAGCACGCACCGGGCTGTTCACACCACCCGGCATGAGTGTTTTGGCTTCGGCAAAAAATTTTTCGCTAAGAGAATGATCCATGTCTTAAAAAATAGAAAATCCGGCCCCAAGGTCGGATTTTCGTTAAAAATTACGTTAGGTAATTCAGATTAGAAGGCGTGCGCGCCAGCCATATCACAGCCAACAACAGCCGCAGCGTCATCATAGAAGTATTCAACTTGATTTTCAGCATTGCAAGCGAGGAGGTAACCCTGGCAACCCGTTCCAATCGTATAAACGATTTGATCCAATTCGCTCATCGGGGCGCACTTGGCCTTGAAAGCTTCGACACCAGCGTCTTCGGCAGCAATAGCATGGCAATAGTGCTTTTGGATACCCGCAATAGTTTGAAGTCTATCGCAAGAAACAACAGCCTTGCCATCGAGTTGAGTGGCCGAATTACCACCGGCACCCCCTGCAGATGAAGAAGAAGAGTCATCACCGCATGCGGTGAAAAGAGCGGCTGTGCCGAAAATGGCAACGATCATGAGTTTTTTCATCAGGTTCTCCTATTTTTATTTTTAACGATACATTAAACATATATATTTTTTTACAAAAGTCGCATTATTTATAATTTTTTTTTATTTTACACCAATAAAAAATACCATCGTTCAATCGATGGTATTATGCGTAATTATTTAATACTCAGTAAATTAGAATAGTTTTCTTTCTAGCGCTTCCTTGGCGTGGTAAGTGATGATGATGTCGGCTCCGGCGCGCTTGAAGGCCAACAAATTTTCGCGAATAATGGCGTTTTCGTCAATCCAGCCCAGTTTCGCAGCAGCCTTCACCATAGAATACTCGCCACTCACGTTGTAGACAGCCACAGGCACGTCGCTTATCCCGGCAGCCTCGCGCAGCACATCCAGGAAGGCCAGGCCCGGCTTCACCATCACGATGTCGGCACCTTCTTCGATATCGAGCGCCACTTCGCGCATCGCCTCGCGGCCGTTGCGCACATCCATCTGGTAGCTCTTGCGGTTACCGAAATGCGGGGCGGAATCGGCCGCATCGCGGAACGGCCCGTAATAAGCACTCGCGAACTTTGCGCTGTATGCCATAATCGGAGTATTCGTGAAACCGTGCGCATCGAGGCATTCGCGAATGGCACCCACACGGCCGTCCATCATGTCGGAAGGGGCAACCATGTCGGCTCCGGCAATCGCATGCGAAAGTGCCGTCTTCGTAAGGAGTTCCAGCGTCGGGTCGTTATCCACGTCGCCATCCTTGATAATCCCGCAATGCCCGTGACTCATGTACTCGCAAAGGCACACGTCCGTAATCACGTACAGATCGGGGAAATGCGCCTTGATAGAGCGCACCGCGCGCTGCACGATGCCATCGTCGTCGTAGGCACACGTCGCCATTTCGTCCTTGTGGTGCGGGATGCCGAAAAGCAATATCGACTTGATTCCCAGCGCAACGCAGCTTTCGAGTTCCTTCAAGATTTCATCGATAGAAAAACGGAACTGCCCGGGCATCGAGGGGATTTCTTCCTTGATGCCCTCCCCTTCTACCACGAACATCGGGTAAACGAGCGAATCGGGGTTAACTGCGGTTTCCGCAACCATGTTGCGGATGGTTTCATTCTTGCGTAAGCGACGAGGACGGATAATCATGGCTTAGGGCCTAGGGGTTAGGGGTTAGAGGCTAGGGGTTTACCGAGTCCTTTAGGCAACGGACAGAGATGCCATCATCAGAACTAAAGGGCTCCAAGAACGCCCCATCAATCGGATATATCAGGTTGTCTCCAACGAAGGATGCTGCATAACCCATCGAAGAACTTTCCTTCGTTTTCGTCCAAAAAGAGGCCTCAGAAGCTGTGAAACTGCCATTATAAAAACCTCCCGGAAGAGCATTGAAACCAAAGGCATCAACGCCGTAAGCCACATTTCCCCACCCAGTCCTAGATTTCAACATTTTACCTGCTACATCGAGAGCGACAACCATGTCAGCCGGGAAGGTTTCCGGCAAATCCGCCGTCTTAAACTCTTTTCCACCCGCATACAGGAAGAGCGTCATGTATTCCGTAGAATCCGGCAAATGCCATCCTGCTGGGCAAACAGACTGAGCCTGATCAAAAGTATAAAGACGGCCATACACCAAACAATTCGCAAGATCCTCATCAAAACAAATGCTTCCATTCACTTCAAAGTTCATATTTTCAGCCATCCAAACCTGGTCTCCAATGGCCACAGTCTTGTATGTCTTTCCATCACGTAGATCGGTCAAAATATTGCTTTTCGGATTATACACACTGCAATCATCTTCCGAATTTTCGGAACAAGCTGTTACATCAAAAATTTCGTAACCATTACCATGCAAAACAACACCCACAGAATCATCGCCGCAAACAATCTTGTAGCCCGAGCTATCGGCCAAAGCCTCGGCATTGCAAGATTTTCCCTCAGAGCCATCCTGACCATTCAACACGACGCCAACGGAGTCAGTACCGCAGACAATCTTGAACCCGGTGCTGTCATCCAGAATTTCGGCAGTGCAGGATTTTCCATCATCCCCTTTATCACCTTTTAAACCATTCAACACGACACCCACGGAATCCAGTCCACAAACAATCTTATAGCCACTACTGTCGGCCAAGGCTACGGCAGTGCAGGATTTTCCATCTTTACCATTACTTCCTTTGTCACCTTTATCGCCTTTGTCACCTTTATCGCCTTTTTTTCCTCTCAAACCAGTAGAACCATCATCACCCTTTTCTCCATTATACACAACTCCTATAGAATCTCCGCCACATACCATTTTGTAACCCGCGACATCGCTCAGTTCTTCCATAGAACAAGAGACATGGGCCTTTCTACCGGAATCACTAACAACCGACATGACTTTCCAAACGCTATCCACACAGAAATACAACGCCGAAGAATCCTTCACAAAAATCACATCACCTTCATTTAGAGCCGAGCACTGGCCAAGTTCTGTGTATGCAGAAACAATTGTATTTACCCCCGAATTTTCGGTAACATTGGTCGTGCCATCGCAAGCAGTAACACATGCAACAACAGCAATGAATGAGAGAAGGGGCAACCCGTGCCGGATTATGAAATTGGCCATGATGATATTCCTTTTGGATTAAAACTGAATTGTTTAAATAAAAATATAAGATATTGAAAACCGCTTTGGAAAGACGGCTACGAAAATTCCCGTTCAACCTGTTCAAGGCCGTCGGCCCATTCGGCCTGGATTTTCTGTTTGAGCTTCTTGGCGAGCGAGGGGGCGCGCCCCTGCGTGGAGACGGTCACGGCGATGTTTTCGCCAAAATCCATGCGGGCGGGCACAATAAAGTCACCATCGAGGTAATCACAGGCGTTATTGACCAGAATTCGGCGGGCGCGGGCATCGTTTGAAACTTGCGCATTGACAGCAGGCTGGTCGGTGCAGATGAATACCATGAAAATGCCACGAAGGTCGAGCGGCTCGTAAGGACGGTTTTTTAGGGTTATGAGGTGTGAGGTATGAGGTCGGGCTTCGCCCTTTGAGGAGAGATTCTCGAATTCGGGGTCGAATTGCGGGGCAACGACGGTGATGCGGGCTCCGGTCGGGAGGAGCGTCTTGACCTTGCGCAGCGCGATACGGCCACCGCCCACAACGAGAACGTTCTTGCCCTCGAGATTGACTTCGATGGAGAAAAGGTTCGAGGCTCGGGGCTCGAGGTGCGAGGATGAAGCATTATCGTCCAAACTTTTGTCATTGCGAGGAGAACTTTGTTCGACGAAGCAATCTCGCTCTGAATTAATCTCATGTTGAGCATTTCGAATTCCGGCGACGACCATGTCGGCGAATTCTTTCCAGTCGCCGAGGCAGGGCAACAGCGTTATAGGAATCTGTGGAAATTCAGCCCGCAATTTCGCCACCACGCGTGGAACATCATTTTTAGTATGCTGGCCGTTCAAGAGCAGGAACGGCAAAAGCGTCACTGATTCCACATCCTCGCGGAGGAGCGTACGCAGGTCGTTTTCCAAATCCAAAAGGCTCGTACTCGCCACACGCGTGCCGGGCAAGTCGTGATGCAACTTGTCTAAAATACCTTCAAAGCCCTTGTAGGCACCGGGTAAAATGCAATGGTGAGCGATAATCAGGATGGCTTTCATAGTAGTAGGAAGTTGGAAGTAGACAGTAGGAAGTGTTGGTAGTTAGGATTATTTTGAGTAAAACTCTGCTATTTTCTTGACGAGCGAATCCATTGTGGTTTCGTCGGAGGTGACGGTTTCAAAGCCGTGCTTGCGGGCTGCGGATTCCGTCATGCGGCCGATGCAAAATGAGGTATGAGGTCGCGCCTGCGGCGCTTCGAGGCACGAGGTCGCACTGGAGTTTACCCTGAGTTTCATCGAAGGGGTGCTTTGAGGTAGAAGTTTGACAAAATTATCAACGGCGCTGGTGCTGGCGAACACGACGGCATCGGCGCTGGCGACGGCTTCACGTTTCCATTCGGGGAGTTCCACCACGGGGAGAGTCTCGTAAACCACCCAACGGGTCGCCTGCGGGAGGAGTTTGAGCAAAGTGTCGTCGGCGAGGTTGCCCTGGAGGAGGAGGATGCGGGATTCATCCAAATTCGTGAATTCAGTTCCCTTCGACAAGCTCAGGGAACTTGCTAAAGTCTGCGAATTTGTTGAGCCTCTCTCGTCTTTCGTCTGTAGCGAGTTTACGAGCGTTCTTTCGTCTAAAATGCTTCGAAGAAGCTTCCCGAGGCCTTCGCCGGTGTGGTCTTCGGGGACGTAATCGCAGCGGATGCCGTATTCCAGCAACTTCTTTTCGGTAATTTTCCCGACGCTCGCAATTTTCTTGCCCGCAAGGATGCGGATATCGTTACCCGAGGCGAGCAATTGATTGAAGAAACTTTCCACGCCATTCGTGCTGGTGAAAGCAAGGATATCAAAGTTTGCGAGGGAATTGAAATCGGCAGGGCGAGATTGCCGCGCCCCTTCGGGACTCGCAATGACATGCGAGGCGAGTGCAGTGACAGGCTGTTCACAGACAGGCATTGCCGAGCCGATGCTGTCATGCGCTTGCGCCATGACAAGTGGACATTCCAAAGTTCGAGTTTCGATCATCGGGGTTTCGATGACTTCGGCGCCGAGGGCCGTGAGGCGGGCAGTAATCCCGCTGGCCTGTTTTGCTGCACGAGTGACGACTAGGCGTTTTCCCGACAAAGGCAAGTTCTTTTTCCAGGCAAGCGTCTTGCCCAGTTCCACGACGCCACCCATAATCGTTATTGCAGGGGCCGTTACATTTTCACGGACAATGGTCTCCCCCGCCGTTTCAAGCGTCGCCATGACAGTGCGCTGGTACGGTGTCGTACCCTTTTCGATAAACGCAAGCGGAGTTTTCGGGTCTTTGCCACATTCCATCAAGCGCTTGGCAATGAAATCCATGTTGGCGATACCCATCAAGAAGATGAGGGTGCCGGGACAATGCGCAAGAGCGTCAAAGTCGAGAGAAAGATTGCCTCTAGAGATTGCGTCACCCTTGCAGGGTTCGCAATGACAAGCCCCTATTACCTCACCACTTCCTACTTCCAACTTCCTACTGTCTACTTCTTTCTCATGCCCGGTGATAATATGGAAACTGGTCGCGATGCCGCGATGGCTTACAGGAATGCCCGCGTAAGCCGGCACCGAAATCGCCGAGGTAATGCCCGGAACAACTTCGAATTCTACGCCGGCAGCAACAAGCTCCAAGGCTTCTTCGCCACCGCGCCCGAACACGAACGGATCACCGCCCTTGAGGCGAGCAATCACACCACCGGGAAATTCACTAGCGAACTGCACCAAAAGCTTGTTGATTTCGGACTGTTTGACCTTGTGATGCGTTGGCATCTTGCCCACATCCACCATCTTGGCCTTGGGATTGCACATACCCAGAATTGCGGGCGAAACAAGGCGGTCATAAACCACTACGTCTGCCTTTTCGAGCACGGACTTTCCGCGCAGCGTCAATAGTCCCGGATCGCCCGGCCCGGCGCCAATCAGATATACTTTTCCCGAATTTTCTTTCATCGCCTACAATTTAGAAAAGCGGCGCAACAAAACAAACGCTTCGCGCCGCATCAACTGGAACTTTTTTATATTTGGGTCGAATTTGAAAATAGGCGCATCATGAGTGAGAATTACAAGTACGGTTTTGTAACGGATATCGAAAACGAGGCTTTTGAAAAGGGCCTGAACGAAGATATCATCCGCAGGGCATCCGCGCTCCGCGGCGAACCGCAATTCATGCTTGATTTCCGACTGAAAGCGTATGAAAAGCTCAAGGCCATGGAGCAGCCGAACTGGGGCGAACTGAGTTTTGCACCGGTAGACCTGCAGGACATCGTCTACTACTCCGCCCCGAAGACAAAGAAGAGCCACGAGAAAATCGAAGATGTGGATCCGGAACTCCTGGCCACCTTCGAAAAGCTCGGCATCCCGCTCGACGAACAGAAGCGACTTGCCAACGTGGCCGTAGATGCGGTCTTTGACTCGGTAAGCATTTACACCAGCCACAAGAAAAAGCTCATGGAAATGGGCATCCTGTTCTGCTCCATCAGCGACGCCATCAAGGAATACCCCGAACTCATCGAGGAATACCTGGGAAGCGTGGTCCCGGCTGGCGACAACTACTTTGCGGCACTCAACAGCGCAGTCTTTGGCGACGGAAGCTTCGTCTACATTCCGCCTGGAGTCAAGTGCCCGATGGACCTTTCCACCTACTTCCGCATCAACAACAAGGAAGCGGGCCAGTTCGAACGCACCTTGATTATCGCCGACGAAGGTGCCAGCGTGAGCTACCTGGAAGGCTGCACCGCACCGGAATATTCGAGCAAGCAACTACACAGCGCCATCGTGGAACTGGTGGCAAAGGACAACGCCAGCATTAAGTATTCGACAGTCCAGAACTGGTACGCGGGCGACCGCGAGACGGGAGCCGGCGGCGTGTACAACTTCGTCACGAAGCGCGGCAAGTGTGCCGGCAAGAACAGCCGCATCAGCTGGACGCAGGTCGAGACGGGCTCCGCCATCACGTGGAAGTACCCGAGCTGCGTGCTGCTGGGCGACAACTCCGTGGGTGAATTCTACAGCGTGGCCCTCACCAACGGGCACATGCAGGCCGACACCGGCACCAAGATGATCCACATCGGCAAGAACACCAAGAGCACGATTATCAGTAAGGGTATCAGCGCCGACTACAGCAGCAACGCCTATCGCGGCGAAGTAAGCATCCGCAAGTCGGCTACGGGTGCACGCAACTACACACAGTGCGACAGCATGCTCGTGGGCGACAAGAGCGCGGCCCACACGTTCCCCTACATCACCGTGGCAAACGCTAGCGCCCAGACTGAACACGAAGCGACCACCAGCCGCATCAGCGAAGACCAGCTATTCTACTTCGAGAGCCGCGGCATCAAGCGCGAAGACGCAATACAAGCGATGGTGGGCGGTTTCTGCAAGGACGTTTTCAAGGAACTGCCGGGCGAATTTGCGACCGAGGCAAGGCAACTGCTGACACTGAAGCTAGAGCACAGCGTCGGGTAAGGATTTAAACAAGGGAAGGAATCATGAGAATATCGACAAAAGGTAGATATGCCCTGCGCGTTATGATTGACCTTGTCCAAAACAGCCCAGACAACTTTACCAAGCTGCAGGATATCGCCGAAAGGCAGAACCTCTCCATCAAGTACCTCGAGGGCATCCTGGGGACGCTCGTCAAGGCGAAACTGCTCACGGGCAACCGCGGCAAGGCGGGCGGCTACAAGCTGAATTGCGACCCCAAGACCTGCAGCGTCTACGACATTTTGAAGACAACCGAAACATCGGTCGTGCCGGTATCCTGCCTCGACGAAAAGGCTGGAAAATGCCCGAGAATGGCAGAATGCGAGACCTACCCCGTGTGGGAAGAACTCGACAAGATTATCCAGGGCTACCTCACGAGCGTAACCCTAGACCAGTTCGTCGCCACGCAAGGCGCAAAACGCGGCAAGAGCAAAAACCCGTCCAACTGCGGGCTGTAACTATCTAGCCACGACCTGCTTGCGGATTTTCTCCGAAAGTTCGCGGCCACCCAACTGGGCGATACATTCAAACGCAAATTCTTCGGCAGTGCCAGCGCCACGGCTCGTGACGATATTTCCGTCTACGACCACGCGGTCTTCGGAAAATTCATTGCAAACAAGCTCCGTTTCGCAACCGGGGAAGCATGTAACCTTTCTGTCGACGAGGATTCCCGCCTTGCTGAGCACCAGCGGGGCCGCACAGATGGCAAAAATCCACTTGTCTTGGTCGTTGAAATCGCAAACAACCTTCTCGACCTCGGCACTCGCCTTGAGGTTCTGCACTCCCGGACCGCCGCCCGGCAGCAGGATACCATCAAATGCGGCCGTATCGGCACCATTCAGAGCGAAATTGGCGGCAATTTTCAGCCCATGGGCACCCACAACTTCGGCCTTGCCAGAAACGCTCGCGAGCGCGACCTCAAAACCCGCCCGCTGCAGGTAGTCAAACGGAGTCACGAACTCAGTCTCTTCAAAACCATCGGCCATAAGGAAAAGTATCTGCATATTGAACCTCTTTTTTTGAGAGAATGTAATAAAATGTGGAGAGGCTAGAGAATAGAGACTAGGATCAAGTGAATAAGAATCACGCACTTCGTGCGTTAATAACAGACGGCAAAGCCGTGATATTTTTCCCTAGCCCCTAGATCCTAGATTCTCTAATGGAGATTGCTTCAGGGCTATTCGCCCTTCGCAATGACAACCCCCACAACCTCTTTCGTCTTTCGTCTATCCCTAACCACAAACCACTGCCTACTGTCTACTTCCTACTGCCTACTGTCTACTTCCCTCACACCTTTTTACTATCTTTGTGCCCATGAATTTTAAGGACCGCATCATCCGCGCTACGGGCAAAAAAACGCCCTTCCGCCTGATTGTCGCCGATTTGACCACGACGATGAACGAAATCGGCAAATTCCACAATGCGCAGGGTTTCGCACTGAAACTCCTCGCCGAGAACTCCATCGCAAGCATTTTCCTGAGCGCAAGCCTCAAGTTCCCCGGCACGGTGAGCCTGACCACGCGTTTTTCGGGGGAAATCACCCATATTCAGTCGGATTCCACGCCGCAGGGCCTCGTGCGCGCCATGATTCCGCAGCCCGAACTCCAGGCCGTCGGTGGTAACGAACCAGCTCTCCTCCCGCAAAGCGTGAGCGTCATAAAGCTGAACGAAATGGGCAAGCGTGTCCACGAAAGCATTATCGAAGCGCCTTCCGTATCGATGGGCCAGAACCTCGCCACCTACCTTTTGCAGTCCGAACAGATTCGCTCCGCCGTGGGCATCGAGGCAGCATTCAACAAGGAAGCCCCGAGCAAACTCGACTACGCTGCCGGTTTCTACATCGAAGCTTTCCCCGACCTCGAAGACAAGGACATCAACCTGATCGAAGTCATCGTGCAGAACCTGCCGAAGTTCAAGGACATGAACACGCCCGAAGGTTTTGATCTCGACGAACTGCTGGACCAGTTGCGCGGCCCCTACGACATTGACATCGTCAAGGAAATTGACCCGAAGCCGTTCTGCCCTTGCAGCAAGGAGCGCACCGTCGCAACCCTCGCGACACTCAAGACTGCCGACCTGGAAGACCTCATGAAGGAAGGCAAAGATCTCGAAGTCGTCTGCGATTTCTGCCGCACCAAATACCAGATTACCGTAAATGATTTAAAAACAATCATAGACGAGAGAAAGTAGTCTTCTCCTAACCACGAACCACTAACCACTAATCACTATGTTTACTAAGCAATGTGTCGTTACCCTGGACCTTGAAGGAGTCCTTGCCCCCGAAATCTGGATTGCCGTCGCCGAAAAGACCGGCATCAAGGACCTGCGCCTGACTACGCGCGACATTCCTGACTACGACGTGCTCATGAAGGGCCGCATCAAGATTCTCGAACGTGAAGGCATCAAGCTTTCGGACATCCAGAATGTGATTGCAAACCTCGG
Organism: uncultured Fibrobacter sp.; assembly: GCF_947305105.1. NCBI lineage: Bacteria > Pseudomonadati > Fibrobacterota > Fibrobacteria > Fibrobacterales > Fibrobacteraceae > Fibrobacter > uncultured Fibrobacter sp. The sequence continues at coordinate 19,785 of NZ_CAMZCS010000044.1, forward strand.
CTTGCTTGACGGCGCCCGCGACTTCATGGACAAACTCCGCGACGAGACTCAGGTGATCATCCTCTCGGACACGTTCCAGGAATTCGCCTACCCCATCATGAAGAACCTCGGATTCCCGACGATCTTCTGCCACAACCTGGAAGTCGAAAACGACCGCATCAAGGGTTACCACCTGCGCATGAGCGACCAAAAAACGAAAGTCGTGAAGCACTTGCAGGACCTGAACTTCAAGGTGTTCGCCAGCGGCGATTCCTTCAACGATACGGGCATGCTCAAGCAGGCAGACAAGGGTTGCTTCTTCTGCGCACCGGATTCCATCGTGGCCCAGTTCCCGCAACTCGAAGCCACCAAGACCTACGACGAACTCCTGGAAAAGTTCCATCAGTTCCAGGCCACGCTGTAATAAGCACAGCGACTGGAATGCAGAAAACCCCGCGACATTGTCGCGGGGTTTTCTAGTACCCCCAAGCGGACTCGAACCGCTGTTGCGGGAATGAGAATCCCGAGTCCTAGGCCACTAGACGATGGGGGCAAGTGCGCGGCACATTATAGCAAATTAAGCGTATTCCGTCAACTAGTTTTAGTTACTAGTTATTGGTCATTAGTTGTTAGTCATTAGCAACATTCCGAAACATCACTAATGACTATTGACTAAGAACCATTGACTAAATACTAGTCTCTGTAGAACAAGTCGAGGTTGCTCTTGACCGGTGTAGAAGCTTCGAGATTCGTGACATAGTCATTGAATGCAGTCATCACACCAAAGCGGTAAGAGTTGTCCACATCCTGCTTGATGGCTTCTTCGACGTCTTCAATCTTCGGAGCCTTCTTAGAAACGACCTTGAGCATCACGGCGCCGTTTTCAGCAACAACCGGAGCGGTCCATTCGCCGACCTTAGCCTTGCCCACAACGCGAGCGATCTGAGCATTGCCGTAGCCGAAGCCCGGAACAAAGCCATCGACAGAAGAGTTCTTAGTTTCAAGTTCGACCTTTTCAATCTTAGCAGCGGTATCTGCCGGATTCCAAGCCTTGACCTGAGCAGCAACAGAGTTCAGGTAAGTTTCAGCAGCCTTGGCAGCCTTCTGCTTGAGAAGCGTTTCCTTGATGTCGTTGTAGTAGAGCGGGAGGCTACGTTCGCCAGCCTTGAAGGTACCGACCTTTTTAGCAATAGCAACCCACTTGTTGTTTCTGAGAACGCCAGAAATTTCGCTTTCTTCCTTCGGGAGGTTTTCGTTCGGCCATGCAAAAGAGGTAAGACCCTTGATGTAACCGAGAGCAGCGATGTTGCCATCGTTAGATACCCATTCAGAAGTCTTGACTTCGAGACCGCGAGCCTGAGCTTCGGTGAGCAAGTCAGAACCAGCATCGACATCCTTCTTGATGCTCGTGAGAATCTTTTCTAGGCTATCAATAGTATTAGAAGAAGCAGTCACAGTGAGGAGAATGTGGCCAACCTTGACCTTTTCAACTTCACCCTTAGCGTTCTTCACATTGCCGTAAGACTTGATGATGTGGTAACCGAACTGAGAGCGGACCGGTTCAGAAATCTTGCCAGAATCAAGAGCGAAAGCAGCGTCTTCGAACGGCTTCACGTAAGCACCACGGCCAACGAAATCATCACTCAAGATGCCACCCTTTTCGGCACTGCCCGGATCTTCAGAAGAAACGCGAGCCATGTCTTCGAACGTCGTGGTCGAAGATGAATCGGTGAGCTGGTAGTAAAGCGTCATGGCATATTCACGGATGCTAGCATCGTCGCCTGCAGTAGCTTCAACCGGGATGGAAACATACTGGAACTGAGCCATATCCTTCTGCACAAAGAAGCTGTCCATGTGGGCCTTGAAGTAGCCAGCAACCATCACGCTATCAACGGAGTTGGAATCTACAACAAAGTTAGAGCTCGGGGCGACCGCCACCTGCAGTTCGTAATCAGTCATGCGGCGTTCAACACTCCACTTGGCTTCGAGAGCAGTCGGATGAACAGAAGCACCAATCAAAGTCTGGAGCTGACGAGCCGGAATGGTGTTGTTCTTCATTTCATCTTCGAGCATGAGCATGGCGCTCCAGCGGTATGCAGCCGGAGTTTCGATCCAAGCATCATAATCGGCCTTGTTGAATGTCGTATCCGTGAGGAACTTCGGCAAAGAAGCGATGTAAGCCTGAGAACGCTGCATCAAGTCTTCCTGAGAAGTAGCCTGCTGCTGGATAGCGTAGAGGCGAGCCTGAGCTTCTTGAACCAAGCGGCCGCGAACAGCATCAGAATTGCGCTTGAACTCGTTCTTGAGTTCTGCAACCGAGGCGCTAAGTTCGGCCTTTTCGAACTGTTCGGCAAACAAAGCCTGACGGACGAAGCTAGAGAACACCTGAGCGCGGAGCTGGGAGTACTGTTCGTCGTCCAAGTGCTGATTCTGGTACTGGTTCTGCACGATCATCTTCACGCGAGAATCAAAGTCCGTGTAAGAAATCTTGGTATCGTTGACAATGCCGATAGGATAGCTACGTCCCTGATCCGGAACACGGTCCATGGCCAAAAGACCGATGGCGATACCGGCAGCAAAGATCACAATTACCCACTTGGCTTTTTCATTAATCCACGTTAACATAGAGACAACTCCATTAAAATTTTGTCGCACGAAAAATAGCAAAAAAAAATGTTTGCATTTTATTTTATCGAAATTGCAAGCCAAATATAATGCCGAAAATCCCTATTTTTTCTATTTATTGGACATAAAAAAATACATCAATTCCTTTGGAGTATCTCATGTACGATATTTTGGTTCTGGGTGCCGGCATTTCTGGATTGAGCGCAGCTCTCCACGCGGCAGAGAAAGGGTTTCACGTAGTTATCTTGACCAAAGGAGCAAAGCCGGACGGCTCATCAAACTACGCCCAGGGCGGTATCGCTACCGTTACTGAAAAAACAGACAAATTTGAATTCCACATTGCAGACACGCTCGAAGCAGGCGCAGGCCTCTGCAAAAAGGAACCCGTCAACATCTTGACCAAGAGCGGTCCTTCGACCATCAAGCAGCTCGTCAAGTGGGGCGTCCAGTTCACACCGTCGCCCGAAGACAAGTCGCAGTTCGACCTTCACCTCGAAGGCGGACACAGCCACCACCGCATTTTGCACGCCGCTGACCTCACCGGTAAAGAGATCATGCGCGCCCTCCTCTGCAAGCTTCACGAACAGAAGAACATCAACTACCTTGAAAACTGCTATATCAAGGACTTGATTTGCGAAGGCGAAGGCAAGAACAAGCGCTGCGTCGGTGCAAAAATTATCCACCAGAAATCCGGTGAAGTTGAAAGCATCTACGCCAAGGCAACCATCCTTTCGACAGGTGGTGCA
>NZ_CAMZCS010000045.1 GCF_947305105.1 uncultured Fibrobacter sp.
CGAGTTCCACGGCACGGACCGCGAGCGAGACCGGAGTGGTATCAACCACGGAGGTATCGACTGAGGAAGTATCGCCGGGTTCCCTGTACGGGGGCAGGCTGTCCAGATTCTGCAAGAACTGCACCTGTTCTTCAGTGAGTGCGGAATTGTACACGCGCAGGTCCGACATACGGAACGATGCAGAATGTTCTCCGCTATCGCGTCCTAGTACCGGACGCCCCGTGCCACGCATTGCAAAACCTCCAGGAAGCGCTTCACATCCAACAAGTTTTCCATCTACATACAAGGTAACATTGGTACTATCAAGCACGAATATATAATGCTTGGAAGATGTTTCGCCAACGACATGTGATAATTCCACTGCGCCGTTGCCCGCATCCACATAGAATCTATTGTTCTCGATCCCCAATGTCAAATTGGTCAAGTTGCCTCTCCAGGTAAACAATCTTCCCGACCGTATGTTGACAATGGCTTCAAACTCAACACTCATCGGTGTCTCAAAATTAGAGAAGAGGTAGTCCGAAGGCATGGAATGGTCACTTACATACGCTAGCGAGAGCTTGCCGCCATACGCCCAAGGGGTCGCCACGCTATCGAGCGGCAAATTCAACCCGGCAAGCATTTCATGGGCAACATTTCCGCTACCCTCCGACATCGGGTACCACAGCACAAGCGACGACGGGAACGGATAAAGTTGTCTCGAGCGCCAAGATTCCTCCACATAGTTGTGACCCATATCCTCGACGCGCACGTTCACAGTCGCACGGCAGCCTGTACAGGCCGCGAGTAGCGAAGGACTCAGGACAAACTGCTCCACAAGCGAGGTGTCAGCGGCACCGCCGTAAGGTACGACGCGCCTTTCCACGACATAGCCGCCATAGCGCACGTCCACGACGGCATTCGCGATACCGCTGATGGAATCGGCGAGCGACGTGGACACGAGCAATATGCGGGAACCACTGTCGCCGTCCGCGACCGCGATGTCGACATACGAGACCCAGGGCCGGACCGAGTCCACGCGAACCATCGGGCCGGCGAAGTGTTCTGCCGAACCGTCCACACCGTGGATGTCGATGCGGGAAGTGTACACGTCGGCAGGCAGCCAGATGTCGCCACGGCGGGCCTCCCACGCGATTGCAGGGCCCGAGAGCACGCCCTGGTGCTCGGCGGCAACATTCCCGCCAACGCGGAGCTGTAGCAAATAGTTGGCGCGACCAACACAGGGATTCGCGAATTCCAGCCTTCCGTTGTACGTACCCGCCCATACGGTATCGAGCATGGGTTCCGCACAAATCAGCGTATCCGGTACGGGAGGCGTAACAACAGGCTCGTACGAAGTCGCCGACGCCGTATCGAGTACGATAAAGTCAGAGAACGTGCGGGTCTTCGCCCTGAGCAATACGTAGTCCCACCCTCCAGAAGAATTGCAGGAATCCTGGATGTCGCCACTGGGGTCCACCTTGTAACATTCCTGCCAACTCGGCGTGAGCGGTACAATCTCGCGCGCCACCGTATCGGGCTTGTATATGGCGAGTTCGGAGACGTCCTTTTTGGTGGCGTCCACATCGGCCTTGGACATTTTTACGCTGACCATGGGCCACAGACTGTCGTCCTCACCGAAATCGTGCGACGGCAGGATTTCCACCATCGGACCCGTCACGGCAAGGTTCTTGAACGTACGGTACACGTATTCGTTCGGCGAGACGCTGCGCACAGTCACGTCGACCGGATCAGCCCCCCACGCCCCAGGCACGAAATCCGCGCCGACGTTTGCATACATAGATTGCACATGGACGCTGTCAGATGGATTCACGCGATTGCCCACGAGCAGGTCCAGCTTGCGGTAGTGCGTTTTTCCGGCCTTGCCGCCGCCCCACATGAGGAAGAAACTCGCGTTGCCGTGCAAGTGGTTCATGTTGAACCTCGTCAATATCGGGAAGGGTTCCGTAACCGGCACGGTATCCTGCACACCCTCTGCGACAGGGTACGTGTAGCTACCGTGTACATAACTGAGTCTCCAGGGAGCTTTATCTCCGGGCACACGCCCACGGAATGTCGCGATTTCGTTCATGCGGAACGTCGGGGCCACACCGTTCCATTCGACGTCGAACAACCTGGTCGTATCGTTGTAGCTTGCATCAAGAAGGGCGTGCCTTTGCTGCGCCGTATCGGCAAGCGTGTCGTCGCGATAAACGAGCGAATCAAGCGTCACGTCCATTTCCTTGACCCACGGATCCACCAAGAGCGTGTCGGCATTATTCTGCGCAAGGACGTTCCTGAGCGGGACAGAATGGTTACTGTTTTTCATGTTTACCGGGATAGTCCCGTCTGCAGAGAACACGTAATCCAGCGCAAGCGTGTCCCTGACACCTGGATTGCGGAGGGTCCAGCCGCCACCGGTCACCCTCAGGGTGTCCCAGCCGCTATTTACGAGCCGCAACCCGGTAGAATCCGTCACGACAGGAATGAAGCCAGAATTCGTCGCGTTATACGACGAGTATATGAACTTGCCCTTGCCAATATTCACCGAATCAATGGAATTCTTGGGAACAACCCAATAACCGTTTGCAGTATCCCCCGGCCGTAACACATACCGACAAACACTGTCCAGCAAGTTTACTGACGGGATGGGCACAGGACTCGCGGTTATGAATTCAAGCGACACGTCAGTAACAGGATTGCGAATCAACGGAACTGCTCCTGTCGTTACGACATATTTTGCAGTCCAGAGCGAATCGTCCCAGTCACCCGTCCCTACATGGATACGGGAACGCAAATCGGGATAGAATACATAACTGTTTCCCGGAGAGCGCCGAAGAGCGTCGATGTTCCCACGGAATGGATAAGGAGTTGACGCATTTGAATCAATAATGATAGCTTGATTAGGCGACATGGCGGGAGCGACAACGAAGCCGATGTCCAGCGGGTTGATATCGCACGTCGCATTCACCCAGTTATCCTGCTTTGCAGTAGCATCAGTGCTGTTGACAGTCTTTTTAACGACTCTATTCATTTTCGCCACTGTCCGGAACGGGATAGTGGTACCTGCATTGAAATATGTTATGGCAAATTTTGATAGATAGAGGGAATCCCTATTACCAGTATTTATCTCGTCACCGAACCAAAGCGGGTTCATACCCGATTGCCGCATGGGGAACCGTTCCGCCTCGAATGCGGTAATACGGGAGTTATCATCGTCGTAACTGAATTCCCAACCATTAGTCCCGTAATGGTTTTTCATTGCGGGAGACAAGGGCTTTTTCACATCGTCGCTATAGTTGGTCCAGAAATACCCTCCGTTACCGAACAAGGTCGAGTTTGTCGGATCAAAGCGCACGTAGCGATTCGCAAGGTTATTGTAACCCCAGGGTGGATCCCAGTAATCTGACTTTGCATGGATTTTCAATGTAAACCCGATATCAGTGCCCGACTTCAAATAAGAATAGCATCCTTCTGGTGGACTAAAGTCCTTCTTCGCAAAGCCTCTATTCATTACAGTTCTTTCAAACAGATATAATACATTAACATCCAGCATATCGTAATGAGGATTAAATAGTTGTAAGAATTTACCTGCGGTATCTGCAATCTCCTCCTTCACGTTAGGCGCTCCACATACAAAATGGCTATCATCCTCCGTGGCAGAAGTATCCACAGAGCAAGACGGAATAGCAGCACCTTCTTTAATTACACGCGAAAGCATCACAAATTCCGGAAGAGTGTCCCATAAAACCATACGTCCCGTTTCCCAATAAGGCACTCGATCATAATTTTTGAACCATTTATTCAATTCTGTCTGCTCTTTAAATAGCTCAGCTTGTTCTGCCTCTGTTCTAGAAAGATTCCAAATTTCATCTATACTAAAATCTATGTGTAGCGCACTAGCATCTTGATCGTCCCAATCTTGATCAACGTCACCAGCAATTTCTGCCCGCAACACATTTCCAATCTTGTATACCGTATCCGCCCGAGTAGCGGCACTATCATATACATCTATTGGCAGCACTTTTATGCCCATGACGGCTGGAATTGGTTTACCATTTTCTGCATTATAACCTACTATATCGAACTTTGGCCCCAAGGTCACATCCAAATTAAGATCTTTTCCCTCTTCAATATCGGCTTTAAAATAAACAATCCTATAGGGGAAATTCTGTCCTCTGCTGCTGCAAGTATGGTGTATAAATGGTCCCGCTGTAGAAACTTCAACAGCCTGTGTTGCCAACAGCACTGCAATCGTCACCGGGAACTTGTCCCTGTGCCTGCGGATGCCCACGCTGTAGCGGTATTTCTCGTAGATGGCGTACTTTTGCGACGCTATAGTATCTTGGCGGACATCGCTCCACGGTTTCCACTTGTAATACATAGTTCTCTCTTCTTCAGGCAGGTGCCGCACTTCGGCATGGGATCTCATCAGATAGTCTATGCTGCCCTCATAGCGCAAGTAGCCAAGAGAATCGGGGTGAGCCTCATCCATGGTGAGCACCGACGGATACTGCCCGGCCGCAGTCCCGGAGCCTCCAGTCCCTCCAATTCCCGTGGAATCTTCCACAAAATTTTCGCGAGTATCCAGCGAGAAAGGATATTTCAAAGTATCGACTGCGTTCACGCAGGGGGAGTCGGAACAGGCGATTACACGGAAAATGTAGTTTCCAAGGGAGGCCACTGTGTTATCGGCTCCCACCCCGTTCCAACTGATTTTATTCGCATCATTCGAGGGGCCCGACGGAATTAATGTATCCTGCTTGAAAGACATTACGACCTGATCCTTCGAATCGACAACCTGCTCCGTCACATAGGCGGGTTGCCCATGCAAGCCATACTTGAACAGGATTTCCTCGCGCTTTACAGGCAGCGTATCAGAAAAGTCAAAGTCTAAGAACAGCGTATTCGTAAGGATTGTTCCTTTTTCAAGTTTGGTCGCCGCACGGTCCAACAGCCACGCAATAGAATCCGTAATTATCTGCGAAGGGTCCGCCTTGCTGTACGCGACTACCTTGGCATAGGCTGAATCGCCACCGGGTTCCATCCCGCCGTCAGTATAGCCGTTCCAGACGACACGCATCGTGTATTGCCACGGATGCACGTACACCATCCCCACTCCCATGAACGACGATATCGCATCGTATGCGGGTCGTGCATTTTTACCACAGAATACCAGACTGTCCGTCGACTCGACACTGGAAACATCGACGATGAACGAGGAATCCGTGCGGAACTGTATGTGCAGAGGACTACCGCCGAGGCTGTCAAGCCACCATGTCGCGCTCCGGTCGTACGCAGGCACGACTATTGAGCCCGTTTCTACGGAACCCATCGCACTAGAGTCCATGTCCGCCATTGTGAACACTGTATCCGTCGTAACTATCGACGAACCGAGATACCTCAAGGTGAGCTTCGGGACCATGCGTTTTACAGTATCGGGTGCTGGCACAGGGGCTAAGCCCAATGACTTTTGCTGGAGATAAGCCGTATCTATGATGGTACCCTTGGGTGTTCCGACCCAGTACACGTTCCAAAGCCCATTCTCTTGCCAAATGTAGAGACCGCTGTCCAGATTTGCAGGCTTGCCTTGGAACGGCGAAACGACCGCGGGGTCAAAGGTGAACTTGGTCGCCTCGACCATAGAAGAGTCGAACTGCGAACGCACATAAATTGACCCTTTCAGTTTCCATGCTGTGGTATCGGTCACATGGTCCAACTCAACGAGCATACTGTCACTCGTTCCAACGGAATGTGTGCTATCTAGCAGAAAAATCCGGATTTTCATCTCGCTCGTGTCGGGATACAGAGAATCTATCTGGGCATAGACAAAAACCTCTTGCAGGGTCGACACCCAGGCGCACGTATCGCACGCCCGCACCGACAGGCGAAGCGTATCGACGCCGGAGGGCACGGTATCGAGCGTCCAGATGGCCAAATCCCGTTCCTTGTCATTCCAGGCCCCAGACGACAGATACTCGAATCCGTCAGAATGCCACACAGAATCGCCATCGGCCTTCCACGAGAGTTCGAAAGACCCGTACTGGTCGCTCCCATCTCCGTGCGTAACCGGGTTCGGAGCGATGCCCTTCACTAGCACGCGACCGTAATAGAAGGAATTCAACGTATCAACGGGGAACGTGATGCGCGGGAAACGCGCCCCCATTCCGAAGAAGCTGAGTCCCGTCCCGAAATTCCCCGCGGCATCGTAGCAGCCGAGATGGACAGTCCAGTTCCCGTCCGGTTTGCCTTGCGCAAGGTCCTTGATGCCGAAATGCAGCTTTTTCTGTGTCGCGCCCGACGTAAATGTCAGCGAATCGGCTGGTTTCCAGCCCGTCGATATCCCGAGCACGTCAAGTTTGCGTTCGCACCATAGCGTAGAGACATTGCGAGGGTCATCCATGTTCTGCGCGACATCGCCAGCAAGGGTTCCCAGTTCCGCTATGGAATCATAAGCCGTGCCCACAAAGACATCGTACACGGAAGGTGCAGTCCTGTCGACAATGACCTTGTTATTCACCCTCGTCGTCGACACGTTCCCGGCCGGATCAGTCAGCCTTGCGGTTATGGAATACACGCCGTCCTTCAGCCTGTTCGCATGTGTCTCCTCGAACGTATAGAGTTCGTTTGAACTGTACATCGGCAGGGTTCCTTCAAAGGAGACCTTCCTATGCGCCACCGAATCCTCGAACACCACCTCCACCTTCACTTCGGGGGTATCGCGGCCAAGAGTGTCCTCGTGCACGCGGAACGAGAGCGATGCCAGGTTGCAGGAGTTGAGCACGCTCGTACCACCCGATATTCTGGAGTGTCCACATCCGCTCGCCAGCGAATCCGGAACCGTGGTCAAGGAATCGGAGCCGGACACGACCGACGGAGCCGTATTGTCTACCCAGAAGGTTTCCCTCAACGTGGTCCCGTTGAAGCCTGACGACTTAAACGACCCGTTTTTCAGAACGGAGTCCCAAACGGACGTGTCGGAGTCGGTGATGTTAAGCAGATTCGCATAGGCCGCGGAATCCGGGTCAGCGAAGTCGAACGACTGGACAAGCAGCGTGTACTTGCCCTGGGCCAGCGGCTTCGCGCCGGGGGCCCAGCCGAACCCGAAGCGCCTCGAATAAACCCTCGTCCTGTTGAACAGCCTTACGACATGGCCCTGCGCATCAATCGCGAGCGCACGCATGGCGCGCACAGGTTCCGCAAGGGAATCGGTCGCAACCACTTCGGCCCATTTCCCGTCGGACGCGGTCCCGGTAAGGTTTTTATTGGCAAGAAGCAATTGCTGTTGCGGTCCGGTGGTATCCACATGTATGGTCGCACGTTTCCAGTATATCTGCACACTATCGGACATATCAATAAATTCAAACCGCCATTCCAGCAGGTATTCGCCCTCGGCACTGATGTCCAAGTTTTTCAGAGCGGTGTCGAGATCCACGGAGCCCTTCCATTCCGTCGAATTGTCACTTGTATCCCTGGGCAGTTGCACAAAGTCGACATCGGCGGAATCCTTCTCCGAATTAAGGAGCCCGACCTTCGAGACGTAGACCCGCAGCGAATTGAGGGAAAGTCCACTCTGATTTTTATAGGCCGCGTCATTCGCAAACGCCGTAACGTGCGAGAGCTTGGATAGGTGGGCAAAACCGACGGGCCACCCAAGGTCGTAATTCGGCTCTGTCGCCTGCCGGAAGAATGAGAAGTTGGCCGAAGTTGTCCAACCCAGTTTATTCATCATCGACACGTACACCATGTTCGTGCCATCTTCCATGAGCCCCGCAATACCGTATCTACCGCTACTGTCCTTGAGTGTTGAATTATATTTATTGATGACATCTTCCGGTCGCAATACGAACAGACCGTCGTCTCTCACTGGGGAAACATGCAGAGTATCCACCGGAGGATCCTGCTTGTAGGATTTTTCAAAATAGACGAACCATGTAGAGGCATCGCGACGTTCGTAAATTATCTGGACTCGCGTATTGAAGTCGAACTTGATCCATCTCAGGCTATCCGGCTGCAAGTCGTCTATGCGGAAACGCATCTCCTCGATAGCATTCCGAGTCGTGAAAAAACCAAGCTTGCCATAACGCGCACGAGCCGTACCGTCGGCGCCATAGGCGACGTCCTTCACGTACATCGACGACCCATCCGGGGCGGTGGCCGAAAACGCAGACAGGGGCATTTCTGTCGCCGCCGGAGCCGCAAAAGGACAAGCCGAGAAAAGATGGTTCTTGTCAACAATATCCAAGGTATCACACGTTGAATCAGAGAACAACATCGGAACCACCACGGTGTCGCTACCCGCATTGCGCACGGACGCGATGGAAATCGAAGGCTGCCCGAACAGCATCTGTTCCATGTCCGAGGATACCCCCGGAACGGAATCGCCGTGATAGAGGCGCACCGAGTAGTTCCGCAAGGGAACCACCGTCGAAACCGCGGACAGGGCACGCGTAGCCTTGAGTGCACCGCTCTTATCGGCAACCTTATGAATCTTGTACGACACGGCCCCTACCAAAACCACATTCGTCGCGAATTCTGCCGCACTGCAGATTTTTCCGTAAGCGGCATTGGCATTGGACACTATCTCGCAGGCCACGTTCAGCGCGAGATCTACCAACCGGCGGTCCGTCTCCAATTCACCCACATCTGAAAGCAGATCACGATAATCCTCGAGGCCTTTTATATCTGTCTTGAACGAGGAATACTGTGTAGGCCAGGAAGAATCCATGATGTCATCCAGATTGACGCCAAGGCGTGTCGCGCCGCCTTCCCTGAAGGCACGCACATTCTCGCCCGAGGCGCTGTTGAGCGGGACATCGAAAAGGCCCTCGTCCAGGAAGTTCAGCGAGTAGTTCGCGAGGTTCGCCGCGACAACCTTCATGCCTTCACGGGCACAGCCCTTGACCGAGCCACCACCAAGCAGACATTCTCCTGCAGTGGCAAGCGTCTCCTTCGTTTCCGGCGTAAAGTATTCCATGAACAGCGAGAATATCTCGGACTTGTACTCATCCGGAATATACTTGTTCACAAAGCGCAAAAGCTTGTAGACTGTACCGGGAAGGTCGTCCTTGTTGAATTTCATCGTACGGAGTTCCGCGACAGCATCAAGCGCCATCTTCACATCTTGGAACTTATCGATATATTGACCGAAATTCTTTGCCCATTCGGACGAATCCAGACCATTCAGGGCACTATCGGCCATGGCCCGGAGAGTTGCCTTAGCAGAATCGGCGACACCCCCGAACCTTGCGTTGAGAGTGTCTGCCAAAGCTCCGGCCACCTTATCCATCGGGATATGGTTTTTCGCCTGTTCAACGAAATCATCCAAGGTGCGGCGACCGTTACCGATTGTCGGCAACCCATAGGAATACACCACATTGTACTTCGGGTGCGAATAGCCGCTCCTGACCGAACCCAAGTTCAGCAACTGCGTGCTGCCGAGTAACGAGTCCGCACCATGTTGACTGATTAAGTTTTTGTACTTTGGATCTCGATTGTCGGCATCCTGCGCCAAATACCAGGACGAAGCCCGGTCGACAGAATAATCATCGAAAAGTTTCGCATTATCAAGAGCCCCGTTAATATCGCCCGCATTGTATGCCAGCGCCATCACGGCATCCTTCATCAACGATATCATGAGTTCCTGCAGGCCGTCCATGCCGCCGACAATATAGGCCGCGAGCGCCAATGGGACTAGCCCCGCATATTTTAACGGATTCCCGCGATCCAGAAGGTCACCATCGTTAAAGAAGGACTGGTCTGCTATACCCGTACCCTCGTGCGGGGTATTCAGGAATACGACATTCGCTATATCGCCCCTGTAGTTTGGCCCTTGGATATATTCTCGCACGGCAAGCCCGGCAGCACCATCCGCAATGACCGTGAACCGTGAAGGTACCAAATCCGGACGGGCATTACGCAAATCTGCGACTTTTTTCCCGCTATTTTTCTTTTTCCATGCGGAAACCCTTGAATCCTTGGTATTTTTGAACCAGCCCGCAAGTGCCGAATCGAGCAAAGAATGACCGGATGTCCAGTCCAAACTATCACGGGCGAAGACTGCCGGAGTGTTCCATCCCAAATTATAGGAGGACACATGTATCAACGACGTGTCTCCTCCCGTTATATTATCTTGTATATAACTTTTAATTGCATTTACAGACAGGTTGCTTGACGGATTAGCGGCAGTCCCCTGGGTTCCAAGAAGTATATAAATCGTCCCAGAGGCAGATTCTACGGGAGCCGCAGGCGATTGTACCACCCCAAAAAGCATCAAGATTGCACAGCTTATTCCAGACAAAAAAGCGGACTTCAGTCCGCAAATAACTTTAGATTTAGAGAAAAATCCCGTCCCTACCATTATTGCACCCTTGTAACAAACGTTACTTAAAATTTTGCTACAAAAATAAAATAATTTTTAGCAAAACCAAAGTAAAATAATTTATACAAAAAAAACAAATGTTAGTTGTATAACTTGTTCTTAATCAACTAATTACACTGTATTCAGCCATAAAGATATTATACATGACTGTTTAGGCAATCAGGGCAGGGTCCTTGTGTAAACTATTTTGCTATGAAACTGCGGAAATAAACATTGAAGTAAAACACATTCTTCAGCCATATTTTCTTCTCCATACAGAAAAGCCCCGCTTTTGAAGCGGAGCCTTCTCTAGGATAATTCCGTGCTAATGCAAGAATTAGAAACGGAAGTGGGCGAAAGCCTTGTTGGCTTCGGCCATCTTGTGCGTGTCGTTCTTCTTGCGGACAGCGTTGCCTTCACCGTTCTTGGCGGCAACGAGTTCGGCAGCAAGGCGGTCGGCCATGTTGGCTTCGTTGCGGTTACGGGCGGCATCGAGGAGCCAGCGGAGAGCGAGAGCCTTGGCGCGGTCCGGGGCAACTTCCATAGGAACCTGGTAGTTGGCACCACCGATACGGCGGGACTTCACTTCGAGACGCGGCTTGATGTTTTCGAGGCAGATTTCGAACTTTTCAAGCGGAGTTTCCGGACCTTCGAGCTTCTGGCCGAGGTTTTCGAGAGCAGTGTAGACGATCTGTTCAGCGATGGTCTTCTTGCCCTGCTTCAGCACGACACCGACGAGTTCGGTAACGAGCGTGGACTTGTAACGCGGATCCGGGAGGATGGAGCGATGGAGAGCCTTTCTTCTTCTAGACATAGATTACTTCCTTTCCTTACTTCTTGGCCGGAGCGGCACCTTTCTTCTTGACACCGTACTTGGAACGGCCGTTCTGGCGGCCGTTGACAGCCTGGGTATCCAGGGTGCCACGGATGATGTGGTAACGAACACCCGGAACGTCCTTCACACGACCACCGCGGATGAGCACGATGGAGTGTTCCTGGAGGTTGTGGCCTTCGCCGGGGATGTAAGCCGTGACTTCCATCTTGTTGGAAAGGCGCACACGAGCAATCTTACGAAGAGCGGAGTTCGGCTTCTTCGGGGTGCTGGTGTAAACACGGGTGCAAACGCCGCGCTTCTGCGGGCAGGACTTCAAGGCCACGGAAGCGGTCTTGTTGCTGATCTGTTCACGTCCGTTACGGACGAGCTGTTGAATAGTTGGCACTGTTAATCTCCTAGATTTTGGAGTGCAAATATAGTTTTTTTTCCAAAGTTTTCAAGTACAAAGCCTTAGTTCTCCGAATCTTCCTCGTCAGAAGAGCCGATTTCGTTATCAATCATCTGGATAATGCTATCGGAACTTTCGGGGCCTTCAGCCTGCACTCGCATTAAACGGGCGCGTTCTTCCGCTTCCGCGTCGGCGTCCTTCACCTCGACATTTCTCAAATGACGGGCACCGGTACCGCACGGAATCAGACGACCCATGATTACGTTTTCCTTGAGGCCCAAGAGCGGGTCCACGCGGCCTTCGATGGAGGCGCGGGTCAGGATCTTGGTGGTCTCCTGGAACGAACAGGCAGAAATGAAGCTGTCCGTAGCGAGAGAAGCCTTTGTAATGCCAAGGAGCATCGGGGAATACGTTGCCGGGGTCTTGCCTTCGGCGATCAAACGATCGTTTTCGGCACGGAGACGTACCTTGGAGATTTCTTCGTCCGGAAGCAGGTCGGAATCACCCGGGTCTGCAACACGAACCTTGCGCATCATCTGGCGGACGATACATTCGATGTGCTTATCTGCGATAGCCACACCTTGCAGGCGGTACACCGCCTGGATTTCGTTCACCAAGTGACGCTGCACGTCCTCGGGGCCAAGGACCTCGAGAATGTCATGAGGATCGACAGAGCCTTCGCTGATCTTCTGACCGGCGCGGACGCGGTCGCCCTCGTTGACGGCGAGATGGACGCCATGCGGAACCAGCACTTTCGCGGCTTCTCCATCTTGCGGGGTAATAATGACTTCTTGATGCCCGCGGACTTCGGGCCCGTAAGACACGAGACCATCGATCGGGGCAATGAAAGCCTTGTTCTTCGGAGTACGGGCTTCGAAGAGTTCTGCAACTCGCGGAAGACCACCGGTAATATCGCGGGTCTTACCGGCAGCACGCGGCAACTTGGCGACAGTCTGACCGACGGAGACGGTCGCGCCGTCCATAATCGTGAGGATGGCGCCGTCCGGGAGCATGTAAACGCCCACCGGCTTGCCGTTCGAATCCATGACGTTGATCGAGGGACGGCGCTTGCCGCGCTTGTCGCTGATAACGGTCCAGGTTTCGACATCGGTGACTTCGTCTTTTTCGATACGGACGGAGACGTCCTTCACGAGGTCGACGAACTTGACACGGCCAGCCACGTTGCTGATAATCGGGCTGTTATACGGATCCCATTCGAACATGACCTGGTCCTTCTTGACCTGGTCGTTGTTCGCGACAAACAGGATAGAACCATACGGAATCTGGTAACGGCCCTTGTTGATTCCAGTGGAATCGAAAATAACTAATTCGCCCATACGGGAGACGACGACCTTCTGTCCGTCGTGGTCAACCGTTTCGACCTGTTCGAGTTCGACATGGCCATCGACGGAGGCCTTCTTGTTGTTCTCGACAGTCAGACGGGAAGAAGCACCACCGATGTGGAACGTACGGAGGGTCAACTGCGTACCCGGTTCACCGATGGACTGTGCGGCGAGCACGCCCACGGATTCGCCGAGGTCAACCGGACGACCGGACGCCAGCATACGGCCATAGCACTTGGCGCAGACACCGTTGCGGGATTCGCAGGTGAGCACGGAACGCATCTTGATGTGTTCGAGACCCGTAGCGGAAATCTTCGGGAGGTCGCGTTCGGTAACGAGCGTACCGGCTTCGACAATCACTTCGCCCGTAACCGGGTGCTTGATGTCTTCGACCGGGGCGCGACCGAGCAAGCGTTCTTCCAGCGGGATGACGGTATCATCACCGTCCTTGAACGCGGAAATTTCGATGCCTTCCTTGGTGCCGCAGTCGGGTTCGGTCACGACGAGGTCCTGGCCCACGTCCACGAGACGACGGGTAAGGTAACCAGCGTCAGCCGTCTTAAGAGCAGTATCGGCAAGACCCTTACGAGCACCGTGAGACGAGATGAAGTATTCCATCACGTTCAGGCCTTCACGGAAGCAGGACTTAATCGGGTTCTCGATAACTTCCTGACCGCCGAGCTGCTTGATAGGCTTCTGCATCAGACCACGCATACCGGACAGCTGCTTAATCTGTTCGCGGCTACCACGAGCGCCGGAGTCGGCCATCATGTAGACCGGGTTGAAACCGTCGCGGTCGTGAGAGAGCAAATCCCACTGCTTGGCAGCGACATCGGCCGTGGTCTTGGACCACACGTCGATGATCTGGTTATAACGTTCACCGTCGGTAATCACACCGTCTTCGTAGAGGCTGCGGATTTCGTTGACCTTCTCGGTGGCGGCGTCGAGCATGGCCTGCTTTTCCTGCGGGATCACCATTTCGGCGATAGCCACGGAAGAACCGGCGCGGGTTGCCCATTTGTAGCCGTTTTCCTTGAGGTTGTCGAGGTATTCGACAGTCACACGGTTACCGGTACGGCGGTACAGGTCGTCGATGGACTTCGCGATGACCTTCTTGCCGAAGGTTTCGTTGGCGTAGCCCAGAGCGGCCGGCACGAATTCGTTGAAGATGATACGGCCAACGGTCGTCTTGATGACGTTGGGTTCCTTCAGGGTGAGGAACTTGATCTTCTCGCCCGCCTTGACCGACTGCTCCATGTTGCCGTTGTCGTCGGCGATTTCGCGGACGCACACGCAATCCTTCTCGAGGGCGCCCATGTAAATCTTGCGGCCCGCGGGGAGCTTGAGGTAGACGTTGGCGTTCAGACCCACCACGCCGTTTTCGTAGGCGCGGATGGCTTCGGCCGGATCGTAGAAGTGCATGCCTTCGCCCTTCTGGTTCGGACGCGGCTTGGTCAGGTAGTACAGACCGAGCACGATGTCCTGGCCCGGCACGGCAATCGGCTGGCCGGAGGCGGGATGCAGAATGTTGTTCGAGGACAGCATGAGCACGCGGCATTCAAGCTGGGTCTCGAAAGAAAGCGGGAGGTGCACGGCCATCTGGTCACCGTCGAAGTCCGCGTTGAATGCGGTACAGACGAGCGGGTGGAGGCGGATGGCGTTACCTTCGATAAGCTTCGGGTAGAAGGCCTGGATACCCAGACGGTGAAGCGTCGGGGCACGGTTCAGCATGACCGGGTGGTCCTCGATAATCTGTTCGAGGATATCCCAAACCTCGGGACGTTCCGCATCGACGAACTTCTTAGCGGACTTGAGCGTGAACACGAAGCCATCGTCTTCCAAGCGGCGGATGATGAACGGCTTGTAGAGCTCCAGGGCCATGCGCTTGGGCAGACCGCACTGGTGCATCTTGAGTTCCGGACCGACGACGATCACGGAACGGCCAGAGTAGTCGACGCGCTTACCGAGGAGGTTCATACGGAAGCGGCCCTGCTTGCCCTTGAGGAGTTCGGCAAGGCTCTTGAGCGGGCGAGCGCCCGAACGAGCGGTGCGGCGGCCACCGTCGAACAGCTGGTCGACGGCTTCCTGCAGCATGCGCTTCTCGTTGCAGAGAATCACGTTAGGGGCACGGATGTCGATGAGCTTTTTCAAGCGGTTGTTGCGGTTGATGACGCGACGATAAAGTTCGTTCAGGTCGGAAGTAGCGAAACGGCCACCTTCCAGCGGGACGAGCGGACGCAGGTCAGGCGGAATCACCGGGAGCACGTCGAGAATCATCCAGGACGGCTGGTTGGCGAGCAGGCGGGCTTCGTTGGGGTACTTGTGACGGAATTCCTCGTAGGCTTCGGCCAGGAAGAACTCGGAGCCGTGCTTGGCTTCGTAGTCCATCTTGAACGCGGCGACGGCTTCGGCGAGGCCCTTGAGCCATGCCTTGCTGGAATCGCGAGCCGGGTCGGGATTGTTGTAGTAGCTCTTGAAGCTTTCCATCTGGGACTTCTTGAAGGCTTCAACAATCTTGAGGCGCTTCACGGCTTCGTCACGCTTGGTCTTGGACTTCGCGGTGGCGTCGACGCGGAGCTGTTCGGAAAGCTTGGTCAGGTCGATACGGTCAAGCAGCTGCTTGATGGCGGAGGCACCCATCTTGGCCTCGAAGGTACGGCCTTCCTGCACGAGGTTCTGGTATTCGAACTCGTCGATGAGGGTGTTTTCCTTGAGGTCGGTGTTGCCGTGGTCGATCACCACGTAGTTTTCGTAGTAGATGATGTGCTCGAGGGCGGCCGTGGTCAGGTTGAGCAGGGCGCCGATCACACAGGGCTGGTTCTTCACGAACCAGGTGTGGGTCAGAGGAATCGCGAGCTCGATATGGCCCATGCGGACGCGGCGGACCTTGGACTGGGTCACTTCGACGCCGCAGCGGTCGCAGATGACGCCCTTGAAGCGGGCGCGCTTGAACTTACCGCAGTTACATTCCCAGTTCTTGACAGGTCCAAAGATCTTTTCGCAGAAAAGACCATCCTTTTCGGGCTTGAAAGAACGGTAGTTGATCGTTTCCGGCTTGGTCACTTCACCGTAGGACCAGTAACGGATCAGGTCCGGTGAGGCGAGGTGAATCGAAATGTCGCCAGAATTTTGTTTCTGTTCCATCATTTCATCAGCCATATTACTTGTCTCCAGTGGTCTCAATGTCGAGACCCAAAGAATGAACTTCGCGAATCATAACGTTGAAGGATTCAGGAACGCCCGGTTCCGGAGTATTTTCGCCATGGACGATGGCGTCGTAGACGGCGGAACGGCCCTGCACGTCGTCGGACTTGACGGTGAGGAGTTCCTGCAGCGTGTAAGCGGCACCGTAGGCTTCCATGGCCCACACTTCCATTTCACCGAAGCGCTGGCCACCGAACTGGCTCTTACCGCCGAGCGGCTGCTGAGTCACGAGAGCGTAGCTACCGATAGAACGTGCGTGGATCTTGTCGTCGACCAAGTGGCCGAGCTTGAGATAATACATGTAACCGATGGTGACCGGGTTGAGGAGAGCTTCGCCGGTCTTGCCGTCGTAAAGCTTCGCCTTACCGATAATCTTGTCGTTGTCCGGATCCATCTCGTAGCTAACGATCGGGTTCTTCTGGTAGGCCTTCTCGAGTTCCTTGCAGATTTCTTCGAAGGAGGCACCGTCGAACACAGGCGTAGAGACCTTGAAGCCGAGCGTCTTGGCAGCCCAGCCCAGGTGGACTTCGAGCACCTGACCGATGTTCATACGGGAAGGCACGCCCAGCGGGTTCAAAAGAATCTGCAGCGGACGTCCGTCTTCGGTGAACGGCATGTCTTCGACCGGAACGATCTTGGCCACGCAACCCTTGTTACCGTGACGACCGGCCATCTTGTCACCGATGGAGAGGCAGCGCTTCTTGGCGATGTAGACCTTGACGCACTGGAGCACGCCCGGCTTGAGCTCGTCGCCCTTGGTGACCTTGTCGATTTCCTTTTCCATCGTGCGGGTCAGGGTGTCGAGGTTGTCGCGAGCCACGAGGACGAGGGAAAGGACCTTGTCCTGGAGGTCGTCGTCGCCGACGACGAACGTGGAGAGCGGGGAGACCTTGGTCACGTCGATGAGGCCGAGGTTCTGTTCGTTGTAGGTCTGGCCTTCGCGGATCAGGAGTTCGTGCGTTTCGTTGTCCATCACCTTGCCGGCGGCCTTGCCACCGAGAAGTTCGAACAAGTGTTCGCGGCAGGATTCCTTGATGCGGTCGATCTGAGTCTGGAAGTTGGAGCGGATGCTGTCGATAGTCTCCTGGTCCTTTTCCTTGCTCTTCTTGTCGGCCTTGTCCTTCTTGCTGAAGATGCGGGTTTCAAGCACCACGCCCTTCATGCCCGGAGGAGCCTTGAGGGAGGAGTCGCGCACGTCGACGGCCTTTTCGCCGAAGATGGCACGGAGCAAACGTTCTTCCGGAGAAAGTTCCGTTTCACCCTTCGGGGTGACCTTGCCCACGAGGATGTCGTCGGCATGGACCTCGGCACCGACGCGGATAACGCCGTTTTCGTCGAGGTTACGGAGGGCGTCGTCGCCCACGTTCGGGATTTCGCGAGTGAGCTCTTCGGGGCCGCGCTTGGTGTCGCGGACTTCGAGTTCGTACTCTTCGATATGGATAGAGGTGAACGTATCCTTGATGGCGAGTTCTTCCGAGATGATGACGGCGTCTTCGTAGTTGTAGCCGTTCCACGGGAGGAAGCCGATGAGGATGTTCTTACCCAGAGCCAGTTCGCCGTGGTCGGTGGACACGCCGTCGGCCAGCACGTCGCCGGCCTTGACGAAGTCACCCACGTTCACGATGGGCTTCTGGTTGATGCAGGAATCCTGGTTGGAACGCTCGAACTTGCGGAGCTTGTATTCGTCGATAGGATCCTTGCCGAGGAATTCGTAGTTTTCGCCGAGACCGGTGAGCGGTTCGAAGTTGCCGTTCACCATGTTGCCGCGCTGCACCGTGATGTTGCGGGCGTCAACGAAGGTCACGCGGCCGTCGTGCTTGGCGCGGACGACCGTACCCGAGTCGAGGGCGGCGCGGCGTTCGAGGCCGGTACCCACCACGGGGGCTTCTGCACGGAGCAGAGGCACAGCCTGGCGCTGCATGTTCGAACCCATCAAGGCACGGTTGGCGTCGTCGTGTTCGAGGAACGGGATGAGGCCTGCGGCCACGGACACGATCTGCATCGGGGCCACGTCCATGAGGTCGACGCGTTCGGTTTCGGTGTCGCCCACGGCGATGGAGTCTTCGCGACGGATGTGCGGGTATTCGCTCTTGTCGCGGACAATGACGTATTCATCGCTGAAGCGGTTGTTCTCGTCGAGTTCCGTGCTTGCCGGAGCGACCCTGAAGGAGTCTTCTTCGTCGGCGGTGAGGAAGGTGATGTAGTCGGAAACGACCTGCTGCACCTGGTCGCTCACCTGCACGTAGTCGGCCTTGCCGTCAAAGTTGTCGAGCAAGAAACCGTTCTTGTGGAAAGAGGTTTCGCCTTCGGCGTTCTTCACTTCGAATACCTTGTTCACAAAGCAGTCGAAGAGGTCGCGCTGGCGGTTGTCGAGGTTCATGCGGACAGTGTCCTTTTCCTTCTGCGTGAGCTCGAGCTGCACGAAGAGGTGCGGGTCATGAACGAAACCCTTGAAAATGCCGAAGTGCCACTTTTCTTCGGGGAACTTCACGATGTTGCCGTTCACATCCTTGAAGTCGACGAGGCCGACGATGCGGTACGGAGTTTCGATGAAGCCGAAGTGGTTCACCACTGCGTAAGAGGCGAGCGAGTTGATAAGACCGATGTTCGGGCCTTCCGGAGTCTCGATCGGGCAGAGGCGGCCGTAGTGCGTGTAGTGAACGTCACGGACTTCGAAGCCCGCGCGTTCGCGGGAAAGGCCACCGGGACCGAGAGCGGAGAGACGGCGCTTGTGCGTGAGTTCGGAAAGCGGGTTCATCTGGTCCATGAACTGCGAGAGCTGGCTGGAACCGAAGAACGCCTGCACGACGGAGGACACCATGCGGGTGTTCACGAGGTCGCGCGGAGTCGGCTGCTCTTCCTCGGAATGGAGGGAGAGGTTCTCGCGGATGACACGGGACATACGGGAGAGACCGACAGAAATCTGGTTGGCAAGGAGTTCGCCGACGGAACGGGTGCGGCGGTTGCCCAAGTGGTCGATATCGTCGAGCGTGTAGCCTTCGGAGCCGTTGTAGAGGCCGACCATGTATTCGATAATCGCGAGGAAGTCCGCCTTGCTCATCGTCATCGTGGTGAGGCTCGGCATCTTGAATTCCGGGCCCTGTTCGGCGAGGATGGAAAGGATGAAGGACGTATAGACCTTCGCGTTCAAGCGGTAACGACCGACTTCGCCGAGATCGTACTTGCGCGGGTCGTTGAGGAACATGGCGTTGAAGAACGCTTCGGCCGTCTGGAGGTTCGGGGCTTCTTCCTGCTGCTGGTGGGTCACGGAGTAGATCACCTTGAGGGCGTCTTCGCGGGACTTGGTCTTGTCGGCAGCGAGGGTGTAGTGGATAAGGAGGTTTTCTTCTTCCTTCGAGAGGAGCGTGATCTGGTCGACGCTGCTTTCGAGGAGGCGTTCGAGCTTCTTGTCGTCGATGACGGTGTTCGCTTCGATGATGATTTCACCGGTGCTGGCGTCGACGACGTCGTTGAAGACGATGCGGTCGATGAGGACGGACTTTTCGCCGTTCTCGTCGAGGACGTTCGCGAGTTCCTGCACGGAGACTTCCTCGGTCTTCTTGTAGAAGAGGTTCAGGATGTCCTGCGTGGTCTCGTAGCCGATGCAGCGGAGCATGGCCGTCGCGGCAATCTTCTTCTTGCGGTCGATGATGAGGTAGAGGGTGTCGCCCTCGGTATTGAATTCAACCCAGGCACCACGGTGCGGGATGATACGGCTCTTGTAGTCGGAGCGGCCGTTGGGCTGCATTTCTTCGTCGAAGCTCACGCCCGGGGAGCGGTGCAGCTGGGAGACGACTACGCGTTCGGCGCCGTTGATGATAAACGTCCCGTTCTCAGTCATGATCGGGAGTTCGCAGATGAGGACGTCGTTCTTGACTTCTTCCTTGAGCTTGCGGTCTTCGCCGTCTTCCTCGAAAATCTGGAGGGAAAGCTTGGCGAACAGCTCCATGGAGTAGGTCAGGCCGCGTTCGCGGCACTCGGGGATGCTGTATTTCGGAATGCCGAAATAATAGCCTTCGTACTTGAGGGAAAAGAGTTCCTTGAGGTCGGTGATCGGGAAGATATCCTGGAACACACGCTCGAGGCCAACCTTCATCCTTTTGTCTTGCGGGATGCTGGCCTGAAGGAATTGCTCGTATGAAGCCTTCTGGACTTCAATCAGGTACGGGAGTTCCAGCTGGAACTTGTTGGAGGAATAGCTTTTTCGCTCCGTTGTCATTTGAAATACCTCATCCGTGTGAAGAGCTTGGTTTTAAAAAAAGGATCAAAAGACGAAAAAACACCAAAAGCCCGCACCAGTGTGCAGGCGATTGGTATTAAGAATTAATGGACGGGAAGCATTACTTCAGAGCGACCTTTGCTCCGAGATCTTCCAGTTCCTTCTTGAGCTTTTCAGCGTCAGCCTTCGGCAAAGCTTCCTTGACGACGCTGTTCGCCTTTTCGACGAGGTCCTTAGCTTCCTTAAGGCCAAGACCGGTGATGGTACGAACGGTCTTGAGCACCTGCATCTTCTGAGCGCCGGCTTCGACGAGAACGACGTCGAATTCGGTCTTTTCTTCAGCAGCAGCAGCACCAGCGGCCGGGGCAGCCATTACGACGCCACCAGCGGCTTCAATGCCGTGAGTTTCCTTAAGGTAGTCAGCCAAAGCCTTGGCTTCGAGAAGGGTAAGACCAACGATTTGATCGCCCA
>NZ_CAMZCS010000046.1 GCF_947305105.1 uncultured Fibrobacter sp.
TCTTCGGGTTCTTTTCAGACATGAAGAATTCCTGGTCTTCGAGAACGATTTCCTTGAGGACCTTGGCAACGCGGCCCTGGAGCTGGCGTTCAACAAATTCCGGCTTGGTAGCCTTGCCGGTCTGCTGGGCCTGGAGCTCGATCTGAGCGCGGGCAATTTCCTTTTCCTTTTCGATCGTTTCGGCCGGGACAGCGGCGTCGTTCAGGGCGACCGGAGCAAACGCGGCAGCCTGCATGGCGATGTCCTTGGCAGCCTGCTTGAGAGCGGCTTCGTCAGAAGGAGTGCCTTCGTAAGCGAGTTCGGTGATGACACCGATCTTGCCCTTCATGTGGCTGTACAAACCGAACACGGAGTTCGGGACCTTCTTGATGACGGCGAACTTGCGGAAGTCGATGTTTTCCTGAATCTTGACGAGCACGTCCTGGAGCACATCGTTCACCTTCTTGCCATCGACGACAGCGTTCTTGAGGTCTTCGACGGAATTGATGTCCTGCGTTTCGACAGCCTTGACAGCCATGTTGGCGAGAGCCACGAAGTCGTCGTTGTTGGAAACCGGTTCGGTTTCGCAAGAGAGTTCGAAAGCGGCGGCCTTGTCGGCAGTTTCGATGAGGTAGATGCGGCCTTCCTTGGCGGCCTTGTCGGCGCGCTTGGCGGCAACGGCAGCACCCTGCTTGCGCAGGAGTTCAACAGCCTTGTCCATGTCGCCATCAGTTTCGACGAGGGCCTTCTTGCACTGCATCATGCCCACGCCAGTCTTCTGGCGGAGTTCGTTAACGAGGGAAGCGGTAATCTGCATATTACTTGTCCTCGCCGTTGTCGAACTTCTTGGCTTCTTCCTTGGATTCCTTCTTTTCGGAAGAACGGGTCTTCACGTTGGCGGCGATGTAGTCCACAATGAGCTTGATGGACTTCACGGCGTCGTCGTTGGCCGGAATCGGGTAGTCCACGAGGGTCGGATCGACGTTCGTGTCGCAGATGCCGATGATAGGAATGTGGAGGCGACGGGCTTCGGCCACGGCAATCTTTTCGTGGGCGAGGTCGGTCACAACGAGGAGGCCCGGGAGGTTCACCATCTCGCGGATGCCGCCGAACACGCCGAGCAGCTTTTCGCGTTCACGGGTCTTGTCGAGCACTTCCTTCTTGGAGAGAGCCTGGAAGGTGCCGTCCTGTTCCATGGTGTCGATCTTGTCGATCTGCTTGATGGACTTGCGAACCGTCTGGAAGTTGGTGAGCATGCCGCCGAGCCAGCGGTTAGTCACGGAGAAATGCTTGCAAGCGGCAGCGGCGTCGAGGACAACCTGACGGGCGGTCGGCTTGGTACCCACGAAGAGGACAGTCTTGCCAGATTCAGAGATCTTGGCAGCGGCCTTGCCGGCTTCTTCGAGGAGGTCACGGGTCTTGGAGAGGTTGAGAACGTAGATGCCGTTCTTTTCAGCCAAGATGTAGGGTTTCATTTTCGGGTTCCAGCGCTGAGTCTGGTGACCAAAGTGGGAGCCTGCAGCGAGCAGGTCTTCGACGGAAGGCAGATTTGCCATAATGTATTTTCCTTTTCGGTTATAACTACCCGGTCTGCAACTAAGCCGCGAAGCGCAGGGACGACCACGGAGGGAGGACCAGCGCCACCGAAGCGACTCTCGCATACCGGTGATTGGTTTTACCCTGGCGAAATTGCCAGAGCGCGGCTAAATATAGAAAAACTAGGCGGGAGATTAAAGACGGGAAACGAAAGTAAATACAAAAAACGCCCCGTTTCCGGAGCGTCTTTCGTAAAAGCAAATTCGCAGATTAGCGCTTGCTGAACTGGAAGTGCTTACGAGCCTTCTTGCGGCCGAACTTCTTACGTTCAACGGCACGAGAGTCGCGAGTCATGAGGCCTTCCTTCTTGAGGGCGGGCTTCACTTCGGCGTCGTTGGCGACCAGGGCGCGGGCAATGCCCAGGCGGACAGCACCCATCTGGCCGGCGATTCCACCGCCACGAGCGGTGACTTCGACGTCCCATTCTTCCGCGTTGCCGAGGATGGCGAACGGAAGGTTGGCAATCATGTTCTGCACTTCAGAATGGAAGTAATCCTTGAAATCACGACCATTGATAGTGCGCTTGCCGGAACCCGGCTTCAGGATCACAGCGGCGATGGCGTTCTTGCGACGGCCAGTGCCGCGGTAGATCTTCTTATTCTTTGCGGTAGCGATAGATTTATCCTCCGTTCTAAATTACAAGTCTACGACTTCGGGATTCTGTGCAGCGTGCGGATGTTCGGCGCCAGCATAGATTTTGAGTTTCTTGACCATCTTGTGACCAAGAGCGCTGTGAGGGAGCATTCCCCAAATAGCGGCCTCGAGCGGAGCGGTCGGATGCTTGGCCAAAAGGTCGGCAAAGTTGATCCAGCGTTCGCCGGCGATATGACCGGTGTGGTGGAAGTATTCCTTCTGCAGGTTCTTGTTACCGGTAACGAGCACCTTGGCTGCGTTGATAACGACAACGAAGTCACCAGTGTCGACGTTCGGGGAATAGATGGCCTTGTGCTTGCCCATGAGGAGACGAGCAACTTCGCTTGCAACGCGTCCCATCGGCTTGTCAGCGGCATCCACAAGCTTCCACTTGCGGCTGACGGACTTCGGGTTTACCGTAATAGTCTTCATGTAAATCCTCTAGTTAAGATTTCCGGGACAACCCTTGCCCCGTGAAAGTGGAACAAATATAGATGGATTTGCGCAAGCCGACAAGGATAAAAAAACACATTTTTACAAAAAAGTCCGAAAAATAGGGGTTTAGCATTCTATCAATTATATCAATTATGATAATTATATGAACAAATATCTATCTTTTTCCCATTATAGGCTCAAGGCTCAGGGCTCGGGTCACCCCTGTTTTTTCTCCTTCTTGTGCATCGACGCGAGCGCATTCGAGCGGCGGCGGGCGGTCTCTTGCAGGTTCACGGACTCGTCGTACTCGTCCACGATTTCTCGGCCGAGGATTTCTTCGAGCACGTCCTCCAGGCTCACGATACCCGCGATAGCGCCCCACTCGTCCACGACGCCCACCATGTGGCCGCGCTGTTTGAGGAACCGGAGCAGGAGCTTGTCGAGAGTCAGGCTATCGGGCACGAGGAGCAGCGGGCGCATCATCTGCCGCAACTTTATATCGCGCATGCCTTCGGCCAACTTGTTATAGGCGTCGCGGCGGAGCACAATCCCGACCCAGTCATCCTTCTTTTCGCCATGGAGCGGCACACGGGAGAACGGCCAATTTCCGCGTTCATCCACGGTCTCACCGATGGTCTTGTCGGCAGGCAGCGAGAACACGACCTGGCGCGGAGTCATCACCTTGCGCACGGCAACAGATTTAAGAGCAAGGATGTTCTTGATGACAAGTGCCTGTTGGCGGTCGATGACATCTTCGCGGAGCCCAAGGTTCACGAGGCTGTTGATGTCCTCCACACTCACGTCTTTCTTCTTTTCGTCTTCGCGGGTCCAGCGTTTGGTAAGCGTAAGGCACAGCCAAATGATCCCCGTACAGCCAAGAATCTTGGTAATATAATAGAAGGGTACAGCCACTAGCGGGGCCGCAATTTTCGCCTGCTTCACACCAAGGGTTTTCGGAGTAATTTCGCCAAAGAGCAGAATCAGGATGGTCAAGATGACTGGGAGCGCCATTGCGCCCATGGGCGAGAGCCGCTTCACGGCAAGCGCCGTAGCAAGCGAGGCGCCCACGGTGTTCGCCACGGTGTTCACTACCAGCACAGATGCAATGTAGCGGTCGATATTGTCCTTGACATGCGCAAGGTACCTCGCCGTAAACCGCTTGTGGCGCCGCAGCGACTCCACCGTAGAAGGCGGAACACTGTAAAAGGATGCTTCCGTCACCGAACAGAACGCCGAAATGGCAAGGCACCCCAGAACAGTCATTACAATTGCAAACATCTAAACCCCAACAAGAACCTATTCAAAATCAAATTGCTGCGGCTCGATAGCCCAGAACTGCGTACGCCCGATGCCATCCACGAAATCAAGCCACGCCGACACTCCCGTCGAAGGGAGAATTCTGGACTTTTCCGTATTGATAAAATCGATTTCCACCAACGTGCCCTCGCCTATTTCGGCAAGGCGCTTCGCCTCTGCGATAGCGACGTCGATACCGCCCAGGCCATGCACAAGCCCATATTCCTTGGCCTTCCAGCCCATGAACACTCGGCCACCCCCGTAAAGGGTATCAATTACGGCCTTGGGCATCCCCACCGCCTCGGAAACAACACCGGTAAAGCGGTCATAGAAATCGTCCATGTACGCCTGGAGTGCCGCCTTTTCTTCGTCCGTCCAAGGACGGTTGAATGATTCGGCATCCGCATATTTGTGCGTCTTCACTGTTTCGGCCTTGAGTCCAAGCTTATCGAGGAGGCCAGACGCATCCACCTTTCCGCCATAAATGCCAATGCTGCCCACAATGGAGTAAGATTCAGCAATGATTTCGTCGGCACCACAAGCAATGTAGAATCCGCCCGAAGCGCCCATGCTGCCAATACTCGCGACCACAGGTATTCCCTGTTCACGGACAAACTTGATTGCCGCCCAAATCTTGTCGGAAGCAAGAGCGCTACCGCCAGGAGACGAGACTCTCACAATCAGTGCTTCCGCCCCGCTACTAGGCACCGCCCGCAGCGCATCCAGTACAGATTTTTCCATACGGGAATCAATCGTCCCATCGATGTTCAGCAAAGCGATATGGCGGCGCAAGCCCCAATCTTCGAGGAACAATTTCTTGTCTGAGGGTTTCCAGGTCTTGTAGCGCGCCAGCGGGACATCAATGCCGAAAAATGTACTGAGCGCATAAGACGGAACTTGATCGAGATACAAAAGCGTATCGGCAAACCCATTCTGCACGGCACTCGCCGCCGTCAAAAGCGGAATACCGGCCAGGGAATCAATCATCTGTTTTGCTTTTTCCAAAGGCATTCCACGGCGAGCAAAGCGATCGGCCACCGTAGAGGTAAGAATGCTCCAATAGTCTTTATAAAGTTCCTCCCTGTTCGCACGGGCTTCTGCCGACATGGAATCGGCCGTGTAAGGTTCAACTGCCGATTTATAGGCCCCGTGACGCAAGAATTCCACCTTCACACCGAGCTTGTCGAAAAGGCCCTTGTAATACAACGAAGTGCCGCCCAGGCCCCGCCAAGAGAAATGAGCAGAAGGCTCAACAACGATGCGACTACAAGAAAGGGCAGCGACCATGACGGACGGGCGCAAGTCATCGACATAAGCGATAACCTTGGAGCCCCGCGCAATCATCTTTTCCACGTAGCGGTTGATTTCCATGGATATGGCAACGCCACCGCGATAGCCCGAGAAATCAAGAATCACAAGACCTGCACCGGGGTCGTGCAACAAATGCTCGAAATGGTTGCGAACCGTATGGATGCCCATGCTCCTCGTACCAAAGAAAATCAGGTCGCTTTCGACTTCTTCCACCTCTTTATCCAGCGGGACACGGTATATTTGCGCCGAAGTCGTCCCACGCGGGTTCTTTGCCGTATGGTAACCCCATGCACCGCGCTTAATCATGTAGTCGTCAAAGAAGGTGACTGCCGCAGTATTGTAGCCGCCCAGCGAAGTCGACAAGGTGAGTGTGTACTCGCGGGTATCGTCTTGAATCGGGACTTTGAACCCGACGCGTGTGCCGTAGAGTTCCAGTTCGAAAAGCATCCTGTGCCTTTTGAAATTTTCGACATCGTAGCTCACGCTGACGAGGTTGCCCACACGAATGGTCGCACCCAGATCGTGAATCATCTTCTGCTCTTCGGGGCCCCCCTGCAAAAGGTTTCGACCGGAATAGCCTAACGACACAACATTCAGCGGACGGATGATTGCACCGGCGGAAAAGAGCCACTGAGTCCCTTCAAAGGCGGCGCTGCGCAACGCCTCGACACGAGTTCCCAAGAAAATCGAACGAGCCAGCCAAGCCGAACCATGACTCAAGCTCCAACGGGACTCGTCAAAGCCCTTGCCGTCGCGGCTGTAGGAGAATCCTGCGGCAAAGTGGTCCAAGTTCCCGCCAATACGGAACGTTGAAATTCCATCGTCAAACTGGTAATCAGTCAATGCGCCCCACGAATCAAACGCGGAGATGCTGGCCGGGTTCCCGAAAATTCCATGCCCGCCATCAAGCGAAGCAAATTCGGACTCTCCCGGCAGATAGGCAAAGGTAGAAACAGTTGCAAATAAAATTGGGAATAGAGCTCTTTTCATAAATCACTTACAAACTAGAAAAAGAATGTGGCTACGCCAAACGCAGCAAGCGTTCCTGCAATGCCATAGTACACATTTCGCAGAGTTTGTCGCTTATCGATGCTTTTTTCGGCCGCATCACGGTCTTTTTGCGTGCGGATAGCCAAGTTGTTGTATTCGTCGGCACGGTCCGATGCCATCTTGTTTTCAATTATCCCCGCTCCGAGAAAACCCGCAGCAGCGACGAAAGCAGACACACGTGCATAACCGCGCCATGTCCAGCCTTCCTTTGCGCTTTCAGAAGCATCGGCCAGCGCCACCAAGGTCACATCCATTTCCCGGTTTTCGCGAGCCTTGAGTACCAAAGGCAAATTCTGCGTTTCGTACCCATCCAGATTCACAGTCACTGTCAAGGATTCCGGAACAACCTGTTCAAACTTGGCCGGCGAAACTAACGTTTGCGGTTGCGAAGAAATCTTCACCGAAGCCTGTTCGGGAACCGTGTTCACGAGCAGTGTAGCGAACATGCCCATCTGGATTTTCTTGAGCGTGTTTGCAGCGGCCTTCAGTTCGCCGAGGCGGGCCATCATCGCAGCGGCATCTTCCTTTTCCCGCATGAGCTTGTGCAAGTCAACATCGTATTGGAACTGCCGCGCATCGTAGGCGGAATCTGTTTCGTCTTCGGCACGGGGCGCCAGAGGGGGCAAGGTATCGGAGATAGACGCCATCTTCGCCTGGAGCGAATCCTCGAGAGCCTTGGCACTTGCCTCGACCACTTCAATGCGTTTGGAATACTCCCCATAGTCATCGCTATCCTGAGCAGTCAGTTTGGAAATATCCGGTTCCGCGGCAAAAACAAAGGATGCCAACGTCAAAAATCCCGCAAGAATTTTAAAATGCATAACATATACCTCTTTAACACTCTAAAACTAATAAAAAATGTCCATTTCC
This sequence comes from uncultured Fibrobacter sp., assembly GCF_947305105.1. Taxonomy (NCBI): domain Bacteria; kingdom Pseudomonadati; phylum Fibrobacterota; class Fibrobacteria; order Fibrobacterales; family Fibrobacteraceae; genus Fibrobacter; species uncultured Fibrobacter sp. Next base: position 7,171 of record NZ_CAMZCS010000046.1, read on the forward strand.
GCCCCGCCTCTGCAAATAGCAAACAATTCTATTTGCTATTTTAGATTCCAAGATTTCTGAGGGAACCCCTTTAGAAGTGTTTGAACGTAATACTAAACGGAACAATGTATGGCATCAGCAAAAAAAGAAGAAACTGATATTTTCGACCTATTAAAAGATCTCGCCAAGAACTGGCACATCATGTTGCCATGCATCATTTTGGCCGGGGCCGTCGGCGTTTTCGTCGCCATGTGGATAAGACCCGTTTATCAGGTAGACGCACTTTTGCAGATCGAATCGAAAAACAGCAAAGGCGCAAGCATGATGGCCGGCCTCGGAAGTCTTTTTGCCACAACAAGCCCCGCCGAAACCGAAATTGAGCTCATCAAGAGCAGGCAGGTTATCGGCGATGCCGTGGACAAGCTCCACCTGCAATACACCGCAACGCCCACCAGCAGGCTAAACCGACTGTTCCACCGCGAAGGCAGGATGGACATCAACCAGCTTGAAATTCCTTGGCACAAGATTCCTGAAGATGTCAAAAGAGGGCCATGGACAGCCATCGCTCTAGACGACAGCACCAACTTCGCCCTTTATGACCACAACAAGAAAAAATTGTTGGAAGGCGTTGTCGGCCACACCTATCGTTTCCCGTATGCAGGTGATACTGCGGTATTCAGCGTGTACATGATGAAAGCCAAAAAAGGCCAAAAGTTCATCGTCAGCAAGATGGACCGTTTTGACGCAATCGAAGCTTTCCGCGGAGCATTCGATGTCAAAGAAAAAGGCAAAAAGACCGGCGTTCTTGAATTCACCTATCAAGACATCTACCCGGACCGTGCTACCAAGATTTTGAACGAAGTGGCTGGCACCTACTTGCGCCAAAACGTCGAACAGCGCAATGCAGAAGCCCAGAAGACATTGGAATTCCTCGAAAAGCAGCTGCCCGAAGTCAAAGCCCAAATGGACAGTTCTCTTTTGAAATTCAACACTTACCGCAACCAAGTCGGTTCTATCGACATCAATGCCGAAACCAGAATCATTTTGGAAAACCGCACGAAATTGCAGCAAAGTCTCCTTGACTTGCAACAGAAAAAACAAAGTGCGATACGCCTATTCCAGCCGGAACACCCCACTATAAAGACCTTGGAAGAACAAGAAGCCGCCCTTAAGCGCGAATTGGCCAACAACGCCAACGCAACCAAGAAGCTCCCGGCCACGCAGCAAGAAGTTTTGAAACTCACGAACGAAGTGGACATGACGAAAATCATGTACACCACCATGCTCAACAACATCCAACAGTTGAAGCTGGTTTCGGCCGGTGAAGTCGGTTCCGTGCGCATCGTAGACTTTGCAGAAGTCGTGCCCTACCCCACCAAGCCCAAGAAAAAGGCAATCCTCTTCATCGCCTTGTTCTTCGGGTTCTTGCTTGGAGCCGCAATCGTTACATTGAAGGGCAAGCTGAGCAACGGAGTCAAGGACACCCACTTCATCGAAAGAGAAACAGGTTACAGCGTCTACGCAAAAATTCCCAAGGGCAATCCCAAGGGCACCAAGGGCTCCCGTCCCTTGGCCGTGGTGGAACCTGACGATATCGCCGTAGAAGCCCTCCGCGCACTGCGCAGTTCCCTGGAATTCAGCATGGAAGAAGGCTGCCGCCAAATCATCGGCGTAAGCGGCTTGATTCCGGGCGTCGGAAAGAGTTTTGTTTCCGTCAACCTGGCGGCACTATTTGCCGGTCTTGGGAAGAAAGTCATCCTTATCGACGCCGACCTTCGCAAAGGCCGCCTGCACAAGGAATTCGGCTTAAAGCGTCGCAAAGGTCTTTCTCAGTACTTGCTCAAAGAAGCCAATCTTGACGAGGTAATCTTTAAAACGGAAGTCGAAAATCTCGACGTACTCCCGTGCGGAGAAGTCCCGACGAACCCCTCCGAACTGTTAGGTTCCAAGCATTATACCGAACTGATTGGCGAATTGGAAAAGCAGTATGATTTGATTATCATCGACACGCCTCCTATCATGCTTGTCACAGACGCATCGCTCGCCTGCCGTTTCGCATCTCAGTTGGTCATGGTTGTGGAATACAACAAGCACAGCATCGATGCAATCCAAGACGGAATGAAGTTGCTCCTCAAGGGCAATTCTGGAGCCCACGCCAGCTTTGTCATGAACAAATACGAGCACGGGCATTCCGATGGTTACGGCTACAAATACGGGAAATATTAAAGACGTCTGATTTCATCAATGCCCTCACTTTTTTAAATGAGGGCATTGAAAATCACTAGTTTTAGCATGGCCTCTAAAAACACTATTATTGCATCCCTCTTTTGGAAATTTTTTGAGCGAATTGGAACGCAATTGATTCAGTTCGGCGTTTCCATCGCACTCGCTCGTATCCTAGCTCCAAATGATTTCGGTCTGGTCGCATTGATTACCATTTTCATCAATGTGGCAACCGTTTTCGTGCAAAGCGGCCTGAACACGGCTCTCATACAAAAGAAGAATGCCGACGACCTGGATTTCTCGACGGTATTCATTGCAAGCCTTGGCATCGCCGCATTCGTTTACGCCATTCTCTTTTTCTCTGCTCCGTTAATCTCGGACTTCTACAATCAAGAGTCGCTCACACCAGTCATCAGGGTGCTTTCGCTGACGCTATTCATAGGCGTTTTCAATTCCATCCAAAACGCCTACATTTCCAAGCACATGATGTTCAAGAAGCTGTTCTTCCGAAGCGTCGGAGCCATGCTCCCATCTGGTGCAATCGGCATCGGCTTAGCCCTGACGGGATTTGGCGTTTGGGCGCTCGTTTACCAGCAATTGAGCAACATCCTGATAGCTGTCATCATCATGTGGTTCACAGTCCCTTGGAGGCCATCCCTCAAATTTTCGGCACAGCGAATAAAAGGGTTGTTTTCTTTTGGTTGGAAGTTGCTCTGTTCTTCTCTCCTAGATGTGACATTTTCCAATTTACGTGGGCTCGTCATCGGAAAGTGCTTTACCCCTTCGGATCTGGCATACTACAATAGAGGCGACACCTTCCCCTATTTAGCGATTAACAACATCAACGCATCCATCTCGGCAGTCATGCTCCCCGCGCTATCGTCGTGCCAAGATGACAGGCCCCAGTTTAAAAAGATGATGCGCCGTTCCATCATCACCAGCACATTCATCATCATCCCGATGATGGCGGGGCTTGCGGCCATGGCGGAATCGGTCGTGAAAATCGTACTTGGTGATGCCTGGCTCCCCTGCGTTCCCTTCGTACAACTTAGCTGCATCATGTATGCGTTCTACCCCATACACACATCGAACCTGTCTGCAATCAATGCCATGGGTCGCAGCGACATATTCCTGAAACTAGAAATCATCAAAAAAATTCAAGGTTTGGCATTACTCATCGGCAGTTACCTCTATTTCAAAACCCCTATCGGTATTGCCTACGGAGCCTTGGTCGCGTCACTCATCTGCACCTTCATCAACGTCCATCCCAATAAAAAATTGATTGGCTATGGCTACTTGGAGCAAATTAAAGACATCCTTCCTTCCATTTTCTTGTCAAGTTTAATGGGGGGTGTCGTTTATGCCCTTGGCCTTATAGAAATGAACATCTATTTTAAAATTGTTTTGCAAATCATTGCCGGAATCTGTTTTTACTTCGGAATAGCAAAAATACTACATTTTGAAAGACTTGAATATCTAATTCAAACCATTAAAGAATTTAGGGAAAAGCATGGAAAATAAAGAAATTACCGTAACATCTCCTCTTCTTCCGTCTCTGGAAGACTTTGTTCCTATGCTTAAGGACATTTGGGATCGCAAGTGGCTCACAAACAACGGCCACTACCACAAGGAACTGGAAAAAGCTCTTGCCGAATACCTAGGAGTGGAATTCCTCAGCCTGTTCACCAACGGTACCCTCCCCCTCATTACCGCTTTGCAAGCCATGCGAATCACAGGCGAAGTGATTACAACGCCGTATAGCTTTGTGGCAACAACTCATTCCATCTGGTGGAACGGCCTCAAACCGGTATTTGTCGATGTCGAAGAAAAAACCGGCAATCTCGACCCTGAAAAAATCGAAGCGGCGATTACCCCGCACACCACGGCCATCATGCCGGTTCACGTATATGGCACCCCCTGCAACATGAAGCGCATTCAAGAAATCGCAGACATCTACGGGCTCAAAGTCATCTACGATGCCGCACACGCATTCGGTGTAAAAATCAACGGAGAATCCGTACTCAAAAACGGAGACATGAGCACCCTCAGTTTCCATGCGACCAAGGTGTACAACACGGTGGAAGGTGGCGCCTTGGTATGCCACGATGCCGCAACCAAAAAGCGCATTGACTACCTCAAGAATTTCGGTTTCGCCGGAGAAACTACAGTGGTCGCGCCGGGCATCAACAGCAAAATGGACGAAATCCGTTCTGCCTACGGGCTTTTGAACCTAAAGCAAGTTGACGGGGCCATTGCCAAGCGCAAAAAGATTGCCGAAACATATCGCGCCGCATTAAAAGATGTTCCGGGAATCCGCATGCTGCAAGATATCGACGGAGTACGTCACAACTATGCCTACTTCCCCATCTTTGTCGACGAAAAAGCTTATGGATTGAGCCGAGATGCGTTGTACGCAAAGCTCCAAGAGCACAACATTTACGGCCGCCGCTATTTCTACCCTCTCATCAGCACGTTCAGCGCTTACAAGGGGTTGGAATCTGCAAACCCGGCGAACCTCCCTGTGGCTCACAAACTTGCCGACCAGGTGCTTTGCCTACCCATGTTCGCCAACTTGGACGAAGAAGGCACCAGCCGCGTTATAGATGTTGTCGTCAATCGAAAATAAATTCGAGCATCCATGAAGAAGAATATTCTTGTATTTCCCTGCGGCTCCGAAATAGCGCTTGAAGTCTATCGTGCGGTCAACCATTCGACACACTTCAATCTTATTGGTGCCAATTCCGTAGACGACCACGGGAAATTTGTTTTTGAAAACTACATCGGCGGCTTACCCTTTATCACAGCTCCAAACTTCCTTGAAAAATTCAGGCAGGTTATCCGCGACAACAATATTGACGCAGTGTATCCGGCAATGGATGCCGTCATTGAGCTACTGAAAAGCAACGAAGAATTCTTAGGATGCAAAGTCGTCGCTCCCGAAACGGAAACAACCCGAATTTGCCTTTCTAAATCTAGAACATACAAAGTACTGGACGGCATCGTCAAAACTCCGAAAACATTCGCTGCGGCAGATTTGCTGCAAGCCGGCGAAAGCGTCTTTCCCGTCTTTGCAAAACCCGACATCGGTTACGGCAGCCGCGGCGCAAAGAAAATCTCCAGTGCCGAAGACCTCAAGGCACACCTGGAGCTTTATCCCTCTTGCATCCTCTCGGAATTTTTGCCTGGCAAGGAATACACCGTCGACTGCTTTACAGGCAGCAACGGGGAACTGCTTTTTGCCGCCGCACGTGAACGTTGCCGCATCATGAACGGAATCAGCGTCAACACGAAGCCTGTCAAAGAAAACGCAGAAGAATTCGTAGATTTTGCAAAGAGAATCAATTCCGCCATCAAGTTTAGCGGAGCCTGGTTCTACCAAGTCAAACGCGACGCGCAAGGCGAGCTCACACTCATGGAAGTCGCCAGCCGTTTCGGCGGGTCGTCGTCCTTGTTCCGGGCACAGGGAATTAACTTCGCGTTGATGTCCCTATTCGATGCCTTCGGCATTCCTGTATCGGTCTTGCGCAACCGCTACGACGTCATCATGGATCGTGCGTTAGACAACAAGTACAAACTGGATGTAAAATACTCCGAAGTTTTCGTTGACTTTGACGATTGCATCTACCTCGAAAAGCAGTTCGTGAACGACGCTCTGATGGCATACTTGTACCGTTGTGTCAACAATGGCATAAAAGTCACGCTTCTCTCCCGTCACGACGACATAAAACTCGGCAAACTGGACGAGTTGCTGGACAAATTGCGTATCCGCCAAGTTTTTGACCGCATCATCCATTTGGATCCAAGTCAGAAAAAGATTGATTTCATCGACAACATCGACTCGATATTCATCGACGATTCCTTCGCCGAACGAAAGGCCGTTGCTGACAAGTTCAATATTCCCGTATTCAGTTTAGATATGATAGAGGCTCTTTAATGGAAACGCCCTTCGACATCAAACGCGTACAAGACCGCCTATTGGAAATGGCAAAAGCCACGGCGAGCATCCTTGAAAAGCACGACATTCCCTACCAGATAGCCTTTGGCACATTGCTCGGAGCCGTCCGGCATGGCGGATTCATTCCGTGGGACGACGATTTCGATTTTCTGCTGTTCGACGACACCTACGAGAAGGCGACAGAAGTGCTCCTTAAAGAACTCCCTGCCGACATGCTCCTTGAAAACGAAAAGACCGAGCCAAAATACTTTCATGGCTGGGCCCACGTCAAAGATTTGAACACCGAATGCGAGTGCGCTCTTTTCCCGCAAGACGCCGTGTACAAGAACCACGGATTAAGCGTAGACTTGTACAAGATGACCAAAATAAAGGAAAAAGATTTTGCCGAATACCGACTGAACGAGGCGCTGTCTTATATCGACCGCCGAAAGAAACTCGGATTCATTTCGGACGAAGATTATTTGAAAAAGAAGGAAACCTTCTTGCGTGAATACAAAGACAGGGAAGCAAGCACTTCAGAAAAAGAAATTTTCGCTTATCCATTCACGTATGGCAAGCAAGAAATAGACGAGGTCTTCCCTCTCAAGAAATACGCTTTTGCCGGGACCTATTTTTACGGGCCCAACAATTACGACAAAATTCTTGCTTCGGAATATCGTGACTACATGTCGTTACCTCCCGAAGAAGACAGAAAACCCCATTATACAGCCATCAAGTTTTTCTAAAGAGACACATACAAATGAAAAAGCTAGTGCTCAAATACATGAGACGTATTCATAGAGTTCTATTCAGAACTAGAATTGAAAACGAACATCTGAAAAAAGAAAATGATACCCTGGCATTCCAAGTCAGTTACCTAAAGCGGCATTTTGACATAGGCCAAATGAAGCCTGCCAGCGGATATCTCCGCGAATTCCAACTTGTCGAAGTGGATTTTACAAGACACATCCTTGATTTGCTCAAGCCCTACGATATCCAGATGTACCTTGAAGGCGGAGCCCTATTGGGCGCAAAGCGTCACAAGGGATTCATTCCTTGGGATGACGATATCGACATTGCGATGTCTCGAGCCGATTTCAACAAGCTCCTTCACGTTCTACAGACCGACCCCAATTTCGTGTGGATTGACACGACGCAGAAATCCGGTTACTACGCCGAATACTTTGACAAGCATATTCGTGCAAACGCAAACAAGAACGTCGTCATCATGACGCCCACATGCGTGCACATTTTCAACGGCACCCGCCTGAGGGACGCAAAGAACCTGGAATTTTTCCCGAACGATTTCTTGAAAGAAGACGTGACCGAAGAACAGTACCTCGCCTTCAGAGACAAGGCCATCGCATTCATAAGAAAGCCCCATGCCTGGAAGGAACTTTTCGACTTCTACGAAGCCACATGGAAAGAGAGCGGCATTTTCTCGATGGAGCACACGTCCAGAATCGTTCCGGGGCTCGGCAACTGGGACCTGACCGAATACGGCTATCACGGATTTAGAAATCACGATGACATTTACCCCACAACGACCATCGTATTCGAAGGCAAAGAACTTCCCTGCCCGAACAAGGCCGAAGTGATCCTGGACAGAGAATACGGAAAGAACTGGCGTGACTATCCCAAAGACATCGGATTCCCGCAAACGCTGGTCGACCGGAACAATTATTTTAAATTAATTGGCGAACCATTGATTGATTTCAAAGAATTTTAAGATATGACTGAACCCGAAAGAATTGTCGCTAAAGGAATCGTTCCGCCCTCGTTTTTGCAAGAAGAAACGATATGCGATTTTTTTGTGGATTCCACCCGCAAAAAGATATGGGCCATCGAACTCGACATCTTGATTGAATTCGACCGCATATGCAAAAAGCACGGCCTGAAATATTTCTTGATGTGCGGGACGCTCCTCGGTGCCATTCGCCACAAGGGATTCATCCCGTGGGACGACGATATCGATGTCGCCATGCCACGCAACGATTTCAACAAGCTAAACACGCTGCAAGATGAATTCAAACACCCGTTTTTCTTGCAGACGCCGCTCACCGACAAAGAATTCGCAGGTTCACACACTTGTATCCGCAACACGAATACAAGCGCCATCAGCCCTATCATCCGGTTCCAAAAAATGAACCACGGGCTTTTCATCGACGTTTTCGCGCTGGACCATTTTGTACCGGAAGGTGCCGAAGAGCGCTTTGCCGAAATAAACCAGCTGAACATCGAGAACGGGACGTTCATGCGATTGACCAACCCGGAGCTGAACGAGAAAAACCGTGAGCGCGTAAAAAACTACCACAGGGACCATATCGCGGACTACAAGAAAATCCATGAGATTGCAAGCAAGTTCAATAATCAAGAAACGGATAAACTCGCAATCCTCACATGGACGGCAGAACCGCTCGAACAAAACGTGTGGGACGCAAAAGACTTTGACGAATCGGTGGATGTGGAATTCGAAGGTTATCGTTTCCCGGCACCCGCAGGATATCGCAACATTCTCACGCAGTTGTTCGGGAACTACATGGAATTCCCGCCTGTAGAAAAAAGAGGAGCCCAGCACAGTCAATACGTGCTGGACCCCGATACGCCCTATGCGGAATTCCTGCGCACGTTCAAGCCGCGCTAACAGGATCCGCTACAGCAATTACTTTTTCGGTGCAAACGGCTCGATGATGTTCTTGATGATAAAGTCGGCCGTTTTCTCGATATCCTCGAACGCGACGCGCTTCGGCAGGTCGACGTTGAAAGCCTTCTTCACCTTCGCGACGAGTTCGTCGGTATAGACGAGCGTGCCGTTTTCCACATTCTCGATGCCGTCGCAGTAGATAGACTTGCGGTTTGCCGCACGCATGTCATCCATGCTGAAAAGTGTCGTATCGAACGAGACTTCGGCCTTCGCGCCATCGATGAGCACCGGATAGCCACCAATTTCGCCATCGACACCGGGCGCATGTACCTTGGTCACCGTCTTTTCGCGGAGAGCCGTCAAGATGGAATCGATGATGTTGAAGTTGCTCGAAGCGTTCATCATGTTGCGCTTCTGGTCCACCGGCATCGGGATAGAGCAGGCGGCCAGCACTTCGGCCTGGTCAAACGGCAAATCCTTGCCATCCTTCTTGAAGTTCAAGAGCAGCGTCTGGCCTTCGGCGTGGCCTTCCTTGGAAATCACCACGTCGTGGAAATGGCTTACCGCAAGCGTCACGTCGATATCGTTCAGGTTGTCGATGCCATACTTTTCAGCCATGAAGAACTTCATGCGCGGAATGAGGTGATTCAGGTTGCCGCTACCGAAATCAAAGTATGTCTTGCCGGCGGACTTGAGCCAAGGAATCACGGCATCGGAATACGAGGTATTGATGGTCACCGCATTGGAGCCAGCCTTCTCGTAAGCGGCCATGATGTTCTTCGCATAACGGATGGAGAGCGGAGACCAGATGCCGTAAGCGCGCAGGTTGCTCCACGAGATGCTCCCGTACTTGAGGCCCGAATACACGCGGCTGCTGTTCACGATAAAGTCGGGATTCGCCTTCTTGATTGTCGCGGCGATGCTGTCGACATCGTTCAGGTCGCAGTCACCGAGGATTTCAATCCGGCTGCGCAGTTCGCGACGGATTGTCGCTGCCGTGCGGACGATGTTCACGTCCATCTGCATCTTGGCGGCATTGCGGCCCGCAACCACAATTTTCAGCTGCGGGTCACGGAGACTCACCAAGAAGTCGAGCAGGAACGTACCGACGCTCCCGAGCCCGATAATCATAATCGTAATCGTCTCGTTCTTTTCGACCTTGGACTTGAGCAAGGCAATTTTCTTGTTCAGGATTTCCATATCTTACTCCATAAGTTCGCGGACAATGTTGTAGTCCGCAACGGTGTTACAGTTATACCAGGCATCGAACGTGACCACGTCATATTCTTCACGGGAAAGCTTGTTGAAATACGCCTGAATAATTTCGAGGTTCGTTCCCTGAAGTTGCTTTTCGGTCAGGGAAGCGACAGCCTCGTGCAGCTTTTCTGCCGACTGGAATTTCCACATCTGCGCAGAATTGAATACTGCGAGGAACGGCTCCGGAATCGTGAGCGAAGAATGATTCGTGTCGTACAGGTAATGCGGACGGCCATCCGTCGATACGTAAAGCGCCACGGCCTTGTTCGAATAGATGGGTTCGCGATTGATCGTGAGCACGCTCTTTTCGCTATCGTAAACCGGCTTGAAATTTTCCTTCAAGAAGAACAGGTCGCCTTCTACAAAAGTGACATCGCCCGATTCCTTCACGGCTTCGATGCCCTTGTACAGGCTATAGCCCGAACCATAATCTTTGAAATGCTCGTTATAGACAAGTTCAATCTTGTCGCCGTAGGCCTGGAGGTTTTCCTTCACATATTCTTCGAGAGCAGAATAGAGGTAGCCGCCCACAACGATGTACTTGTCGTATTCACCGCAGTTTTTGATAAGCTGGTTGAGCAGCGCAAACTTCGGAGAATCCTTATAATAGAGGCACTTCAGGGTTTCCTTTTCGGTATCCCTGTTAAAGCGGGTTGCCGTCCCGGCAACAGTAATAATCAAGTACTTCATCTTTCAATACTCTTCACGCACATTTCGAGGCCTTCGTCAAGCGTAACGACCGGCTTCCAGTGAGTACGCGTACGAATCTTGTCTGTGTTGAGCAGGCGGCGTTCCGGGTCGGACTTGCGATAACCTTCGAACTTGATTTTCACGTCGTCCATGCCCATCTTCTTCGCAATCAGTTTCACCAAGTCCACAATGGAGATTTCTTCTTCGGTCGCGACGTTATAGACGGTACCGTCGAGAGCTTCGGGCGATTCCATGAGTTCCATCACGGCGCGACAGCTATCGATATTGTGGAGGAACGTGCGCTTGTTGACCTTCGAATTCTCGAGCAACGTGACTTCGGGCTTTTCGAGGAGGTTGTTGATGATGTGCGGGATAATGTGGTCTGCAAAGCGTTCGTGCTTGCTGTACACGTTCGCAAAGCGGATGGAGCAACCCTTGATTTTGCCCTTGTCCACGGCATCCTTCATGAAGAATTCCGTAAGGAGCTTGCCGACGGCATAGCTCGTGCGCTGGCTGTGTTCTGCCGTTGCCATGACCAAGAAGTCCGATTCGCAGACACCGCCGTTCGCATTCCACGACTGCATGGAATACACTTCGGAGGTAGAGCAGTTGATGTAGGTATCGGCACCGAGTTCAATGGCCATTTCGAGGAAAGTCTTCATCGAGATGACGTTCGTCTGGAACGTGTGTTCCACTTCGTAGAAATGCTTGGTGTGGACCACTGCGGCGCAGTTGATAAATATCAGGCGGCCAGAATACGAGCCCTTGAGGCTCTTTACCTTGTCGGCGACAGCGGCCATGTGTTCGGCATTGTTGATGTCGTATTCAAAAAAGATAAAGTCATCGCGACCGACCAAGTCCTTCACCGTATCGATGGAACTGGCAAAGAAGTTGTCAAAACCGACAACGATGTTTTCTTCTTTCAGCAGCTGGTGCGAAAGTTCGCTGCCGGTCATGCCGGTAGCACCACTTATGACATACAGATTTTTCTTCATGTTAAGCCTCTGTTTAAATTCCTAAAGTCAGACGATCCTTGTAGAATACATCTACCTCGTCCGTATAAAGATCCTGTTCCGCCACGATATCGTACGGGACACATACATGCTCGTATTCCGTCGTTTCGGTATCGAGGATCCCGAACTGCGCGCAAGGATTGATGTTGCGCGGCTGCCCGACAGAACCGGGATTGATAAAAACCGTTTTTTTCTTGTTTCTCGTGCTCGGGGAATCGGCCTTGAAAAGCACCTCGAAGTAGTGGCACACATGGGAATGCGCCGTCAGCACGAAATCGTACGGGGCGTATTCTTCGCGAGTGAGTTCCACAGGTGTAAACTTGCCCCAATACGGGTCGCCCAAGATGCCATGCACCAGCAGGAACTTCTTGCCGTCGATTTCCAGGGAACAAGTGCCATCGCGATTCATCTTGTTATTGATAAAGTCGATGGACTCCTGCGAAAGGTGCTTTTGCGTATAGTGGAGGATGGCGCGCCCGCGGTCTGTCGCGAAACGGGTCGTGTCATTGTCCATGACCGCCTTTTCGTGGTTTCCCCAAATCTTCGCAACAAACTTGTCGTCCATACTGCGAATCATGTCCACGATTTCGTTCGGGCGCATGCCGTAATTGACAAGGTCTCCCAGCAACACGAACTTGTCGACATGGCGACGTCCGACTTCTTCGAGCACCGCATTCAATGCCGTCACGTTCGCATGGATGTCCGACAGCAGGGCGAGTCGCATTTTTATTTCCTCAAGAACTCCATGAGTGCGTTCTTGTTCTCGATAGGTGTCGTCGTCGGGCGGCCCAAATCCTTGCGGTTGCCCTTCTTCACCTTGACTTCGAGGAGCACGGGGCCTTCCATGCCCTTGAGCTTTTCGAGCACAGCAGCAAGCGATTCCTTGCTGTCGGCTGTCAGAGCATCGCGGTAGCCCACCGCCTTCGCGATAGCCGGCAGGTCAATCTTGAGGCCCACCGTCGGCTGGCCGCCCACGGAGTCGTGTGCGCCGTTGTTGAACACAACGTGAACGTAATTTGCAGGAGACTTGCTCGCGACAATCGCCATGGAACCCATGTGCATGATGGTCGCACCGTCACCGTCGAAGCACCAGACCTTGCGGTCGTCCTTTTCCATCGCAATGCCGAGCGCAATCTGCGAGGCGTGTCCCATGGAGCCCACCGTAAGGAAGTCACGTTCGTGGCCTTCACCCTTCTGGGCACGGTATTCAAAGAGTTCGCGGCTAATCATGCCCGTCGTAGAGACAATGACATCCTTTTCGCCGAGCGCGGCGGCCACCGTCTGGATGGCTTCTTCGCGGCTCATCGTGAGGTCGTTCTTCTCGACACTCTGGAGCTTGTAATCCT
>NZ_CAMZCS010000047.1 GCF_947305105.1 uncultured Fibrobacter sp.
CGAACAAGGTTCCGGCATTCCTCTTTAAATTCTGGCACAAGTGGAAAGACTGGACAGCCGGCTGCATCGCCGTCACGAACGACGAAATCGAGGAAATCTACGACGTTGTCAAGGATGGAACCCCGATAACCATCAAGCCATAAAATATCGGCTTTTAGGGCGGAGCCCTAGGCGAGGGGAAGGCTTTCCCCTCCCCTTTCGCGCAAAATTTTATATATTATGCTTATACCGGTGAGGTTTATATGAATGCCATAAGACCCGTTTCAGACTTGCAAGATTGTCTCGAAGACATTTCCAAGACCGTCCACGAATCTGGACAGCCTGTGTTCTTGACTAAAGACGGCTATGGCGACATGGTTCTTATGAGCATGGAAGCGTTCGCTCATTTTCAAATTGAAAATGAAATCTACGCCAAGTTACATGAGGCCGAACTGCAGGCACAGGAATCCACCAAAAGATATTCTTCTGAAGAAATCCTAAAAGAAATCGGACAACTTACCGCTGTATGAACTACAGAGTAGAATATCTACCCTTAGCCCTGTCCGATTTGAAGAGTGCGACCGCACACATTTCTAACGAACTCGGGATGCCCAAAGCCGCAACAGAGCTTATCGAGCGCATCGTTGGCGACATTGACTCATTAGCCGATTTCCCATATTCACAGCCAGCCTACACTCCCATAAAGCCCCTAAAACACGACTTCAGAAGGATGGTCGTACAGAACTATTCCGTATTCTATTGGGTTGACGAAAACTCCAAAACAATAACAGTTGCTCGAATTCTGTACAACCGAAGAAACATCATTTCATTAATTCGATAACGGCATCTACACAAAAACAATAGAGGTCTCTCGGGATTACTCCAAGTTTTAGGGCGGATAGGATTCACAAAGTCATGTTCTCCTCACCTATCGACAACATTCTCGTAGAAAAGGCGAAACGCCAAATGCACTTGCGCAACGGCGAGAATGTCGTCAAGACGTACAGGATTTCGCTTGGCAAGAATCCCGTGGGTGCGAAGGTCAAGTCCGGTGACAACAAGACGCCCGAAGGTGAGTACACCATCGAACTTCACAACCCCAAAAGCGTCTTTCACTTATCGCTGAAGGTTTCGTACCCGAATGCGGAGCAAATCAAGGCCGCGAAAGAAGGCAACTACGAGCCCGGTAGCGATATCATGATCCACGGCTACCCGAACAAGGTTCCTGCATTCCTCTTTAAATTCTGGCACAAGAGGAAAGACTGGACAGCCGGCTGCATCGCCGTCACGAACGACGAAATCGAGGAAATCTACGACGTTGTCAAAGACGGAACACCGATAACCATCAAGCCTTAGAATGTTGAGCGCCAAAGAGATTAATTTTAAAAACAAGCAATATGGTTCTCGAGCGTTCATTTAACATTTTGTATATTACAAAATGTTAAACGAGACGTTTATGGGAACCCCTTCTGTTTATGAAGTTTTTTCTGAACTTCCCTAAGTTTCTTTCGGATTTCTTGATTTTTTTCAAAAAAAAGCTAAATTGCGGGCCAAACGGAGATGTTCTTGATGAAAAAGGTTTGGTCTTTTCTGTCGCTATTGTCCCTCACACTTGTCGCTTGCACGGGTTCGGGTTCCACGACACCGTCTTCTGAAATCGACGTGGACCGGTTCATTGTTACGGACATGATGGCCTATGAATTCACCGACTCATCTCTGATTCAGATTCAGGGCCAGTGCGAGGAAGAACATGGCGAACTTGTCTGGTCAATAAACGGGAAGCAATATCAATCCCCAGCTTCGCTGAACAAATCGACTGATTCCCTTAGGATCGTCTTTTCAGACGGAATTGCTCGTTACGCCTACATGGGAGACACCTTCCCTATAGGAATGTTCCTATCAACTGAAAACGACAGGAATATGGGCATCATATTTGATGAACATAGAACGATAGTGTACGTAATCTTCTACAAGAACGAATGCTTGATAGACGACATAAATTTGACGATAAACCCCGAAGATAAGCGTATCGATTGCAACACAATATTGAAGGCCGACGGCACCCACGTAAAAGTGTTGCCCCCGAAAGGAAACATTTTTAAGTACGAGTATTCGGCCGGCAAAACCACTTGCACTGTAGAAATGAGGATGCTATTCCCCTATTCCGAAGCGGACTGCAAAGACGCCTATAATGAGTTCCAGAAAGACACCTCGAAATCCAAGTCTTTCGAGTTCGAGAAATACAAGACAAAGACAACAATTGATTCAAGCTGTTTCAAGGACCTGGCAGTCGAACTTGCAGCCACGCAGCAGCATTAACTTTTAAAGTTTGTCTTTCAATTTATCTTTCAATATTTCCAGCATATTCGCTACAACGATTCCAGCATTGTACGATCCTATTGCATTCTGATTTCCCCACGTGTTATCGACATCATGTTTAAATTGATTATATCGGTCGACGATAGGAGATACGAAAAGGACCGGTATTTGCCCAGCCGCCATCTTTACAACGGCATGCGTCGTTTCAAGGCAAACAGGTTCACCCTCCGAAGAATAATTATTTTTAAATTCATTATAGGTTTCTGGATCGGCTTTTTCATAACATGAATAGTCCATCACATTAATTATTCCAAGGCTAACATACTCCGTATTGGCAAAGATGGTCAACTTGTTGGCTGGATGATGGCGAACGGCCTCCATCCCATCGGCAATGTTCTTTGATTTCTTATTGACAATGTCAAAGAAATTAGCGCATATTGAAGAATTTTGAACGCACCAACCTTCAGGGACATATAGGTGACTTTGTGTAGCCGAGTCCAACTTTCGACAATCCTTGGCAAAAAACTTCGTTCCCATGAAAATACAACCGTTAAAACTGCGTTTGCGGTCCTCTTTGCAAGGAGTTGACTCGCTGGTGCTCACGCTGATGATGTAATCTGGACTTTCTTCATCTATAAGATTCATGACCAGGTCTAGCTTTTTCTGTGAATTAGATGTGCTTTCGCCCGCGTCGAAAAGGTAGCTGATGCAGAATTCCCTAATTATATGTTTTCCAAGTTTATAAATGCACGATGGTCTATTTTTGCTCGGGCCGACGCTCCAATCTCTCGAAACCATCTTAAGATCAGGTATTTTGTTCAACATCATCAATTTCTCGATACCGGCCCTGTAGCCTGCATATTCGAAGTCCTTGTTGACCAAAATCATGATTTTCATAATTTCCCCTTCTTTATTATGGGTGCGATTTTTATTTTATTTATAAACTATTTCTTAATTTATTAAAAGTCAATAGAAGCGTTTGAAAATATTTTTCAACAAGTTTTATCATTTTCCAATATTGTTCAGATTCTTTCTCGTTCGCCTTTCGCGACGAAATTATGTACAACGTATGTACAACGTATAAACGTCAAGTTTTTACAACCCCGCTCAAAACGATATATTTCGTTTAGATACAAAAAAAAGCCCCCGGAGGGGGGCGAAAAAGTGAAATTTCTAGCAGTTACCAGTCTTCTTCGTATAGCTGTTCGCAGCTCTTCGCCATATCGGCGGAATCATAGAAGTAAAGCAGAACCTCATCGAATTGGCATTTCTTTGACGAAGCAGAACAGCCTGTTCCTAATGTACCATTTCCTTCACTACAGCCAATCTGGAAATCAGACACTTCACTTGACGATTGGCTGATTTCGCCACAATAGGAATGGCCAGAAGACGTAATCTTGCAGGAGTAGACATTCCCCGAGATTGTCGCGTTGCTACCGCTCTGTATTTGCGGACTGCCGTAATAGTCATCAGGGATGGAATAGTCTCCATCATAGTAGCTACCGCCATCATAAGAAGATGAGCCTCCGTTATCGCTGTAGCCATAATCGTCATCGGTGTACTCATCCAAGCAGGAATTGACTTCGGCGGCAGCCCCATAGTAGAAGGCAACGATGCCGCCACCCTGGTCGCACTTTTTTCCACCGGCGGGACAACCCGTGCCAAAGGTGGCTTTGGAGAAGCCTTCTATATTTTGCGCGTTACAAGTTTCTTTGAACTGGTCCGTGGTCTTATAGGATGTTGGCACCTCGGAACAGGACGCGGACCCGTCCCCACCGGGCAGTTCCACATAGCAAGAAACAACGCTACCGGATCCAGACCCGGAACCAGAATTTTTCCCAGAACCATTGCCCGAGCCGGAGCCATTGCCCGACCCACCGCCTGACCCATTGCCTGAACCTGGAGTATAACTGGAGCCGTTGCCGGTGCCGGATTCCGTCCCATCAGCCCCAGAAGGGGCACTGCCATCGCAGCCGTAGAATGCGAGACTAACAGCAGACGCGACCGCTATCGCTAATAATGTTTTTCTTGTTTTCATGTGTGCCCCTCTTTTGATAATAGGTTTGTAAATAAAATATAACGTTTTCTGATAAAAAGGAGTCAACAAGAAAAAAATTTTTTCAGGGGCCCTACTTTTGTGAGCCCCATCATACCCTAAACCATAAGGGACATATTTAAGGAAAAACGCCCTAGCCTTTATATTTTGATTTATATCCGTGATTTTCTGAAGGACGCAGGTCGTTGGGGTACATTACGTCGGTGTAGATGTCCTCTTGTAACTTTTTCACGAGTTTGTACACTTCGGCGTAATTGGCTATACTGTCGATGGAAATGCCCGCGTTGGTCGAAGTCCTACGTCCGTTCAGCGTCGCGGGATTTGCTTGCGCAGAAGACGTAATGATGTCGCCCACGCCAAACCATTGGTCAAAAATACCGCGGTGCAAATCCACATGAGACAGTTCCGCAAACGGTTTTGACTTATACGTCCTACCAAAAATGCCACCCGAAGCGTAGATTGCCTTGTCCGTGACAATATAGGCCGTGTTGCGATAGCGCCTAAACGAGAGCAGCGCCCCACCCAAATAAATCCAGACCGGCATCAGGTGGAGCATCATGAAGGGAACAATAAAGAGAGCAACCTTGTCCGACTGGTCCGAAGAAAACGAAGCGCCAATGAAAGCCGAATCAAACAGGCCCCACAGCAAAGCAAAAGGGAGCAGCGGATTGAAAATGCTTTCGAAGATAAAGCACTTTTTATCCGGCCTGCCGGCGTACAGAATCTTTTCGTCTTTCCCTATCAGCAGAGTCAATTCGTTGTCCATATCAAGCCTCGATTCCATGACTTAAATATAAAACTATACCGCCCAAAAATTACAAATTCGTATAAACAAGGGTTTATTCGGCAATATTCTAGCGAACAAACAGCACCCATGCCTGCATGGAATCCACGATATCAACTTCGGACTCTTTTGAAGACCACTACGTCGTTACGGACATCATGGCCTACGAATTTACCGATGCATATCTGGTTCAGACACCGGGCAAATGCGTGGAAGAAGACGGCCAACTGGTCTGGTCAAGGGACGGGCAGCAGATTCAGTCTCCAGCTTCGCTCAACAAATCGACAGATTCCCTTAGGATCGCTTTTTCGAACGGAGTTGTCCGTTTTGCCTACGAAGGCGCGACGGTTCCTACATGAAAGTGCTACCCCCGGAAGGAGCGATTTTCAAATTCGAGTTCTCGGCCGGCAATGTCACTTGCTCAGCCGAAACCAGGACGCTTTTCCCCTATTACGAACAAGACTGCAAGGACGCCTATAGCAAGTTCCAGAAAGACACATCGTCAACCAAGGTTTTCGATTTCAAAGAATACAGAACAAAGACAACAATTGATTCAAGCTGTTTCAAGGACCTCGCAGTCGAACTTGCAGCCCCGCAGCAGCATTAGCCCCTATCGATTACACGTTTTTGCCCATTATTTCTGATTTCCCCTAGCCTCTGGTGCTTGCGCGCCAGCGCAAATAAAGGAATATTCAGAAAACATAACTTATAGGGGATTTCTTATGAAACTTAAACTTCTCGCAATTGCATTTGCAGCATCTTTCGCCTTAACAGCCTGCGACAGCAGTTCGACGTCATCGGATGCGAACGAGCCCGTATCCGAAAATTCCAATCCGGGACAGGACCAGCAAACAACCGAAGTAAAAAAAGATTCCACCTCAAGCGAAAGCTCTGTCGATAAGGGCAAAACCTCCACAGACACTAAGGATAACGAAGAAACGGCTAAAACAAGCAACGGTTCCAACATCAATCTCGAAGGAATCGGAATGACACAGGAACAGTATAATCTTCTCAGGACTTTTGAAACGAAGATGGGAGATGTGGATGACACCGGGAAAAAATTTTCGGATATTTTAAACGACGGAGAATGCCAAAATGGCGACATTCAGTCGGCCGTCTACCTGGGCCAGAACGTGCAATGGACTTGCATCTATGAAGAGTGGGTCCCGACTTCGGGTTTTGACAAAGTGATTGAGGCAATCCTTCCCGAGGAGTTGGACGAAATTCTCGCAGAATCGGGTATGACCAAGGAAGATGTGCTGGCGATGCTCAATTTCCTGTCGAACTTGGATATGTCCAAGAACGATGCAGATGTTGTCGTCGAGTCCGTAGAAAGATGCGAAGGAAGCCGCATGGTTCAGGTGGAAAAATTGGTCAAAAAGAATGTGACGGACGAATCTCGCACTTTAGTCTATAAAGAGATGGTCGGCAAATGCAAGGACTATCGCGATGGAAAAATCACATACGAAGAACTGATGATGGACTAGACATAAAAAAAGCCTCGAAAGAGGCTTTTTTTTATGTTCTTTTTTTATTCATGGTTTGTACTTATGCCCATGAAGGCAACTTCAATGGGGTCCCATCCATCTTCCGGCCGTATCTGGAAAACCATCTTGACGGCTTTTTGAGCAGCTTCTTCACCTGTGATGGTATATTTAAAGTTTTCCCGATCTTTCCCCCATCCTTCCTGTTTGAAATCGCTCCAAGCAAAGCACCTTTTGGTATATAGATCTATAAAGTCTAACGCCGGTGTTAGTTTCACAACGGGCAAATCGTACCCCAAATCCCGATTGACGGAATCGCCAAGATCAATTGCCAATTTTATGTCAGACGTGACCAGATAAGCAACGCAGATTCCATCCCAGTTACTGATATCTGCCGATTGAGCAACACCATTTGAATCAAAACCGGCTACGTAGAAACCAATATTTGCATAAGAATCGATATCCGGTTGCCCGCCGTTAAATTGAATGTATGCATAAAGCTCACTATTATAGTCTCGCGTCGCAGCTATGCTCCATACAGAATCAGAGATTGCTCCCCAATTAACTAGAGTGTTTCCTCCAATCGCAGAATCCGACTCATAGAACCATTCTCCTCCCCTTACGAGATTTTCGGGCCATGTCGAATCCGCATAAAGATTCGTCTTGACAAAATCATCTCTTCCATAGTTCCAAAGTTCACCGTAATCCATATAAAGTTCGTAAGCGCTGTCTACAGGAGAAACGTCAGGAATCAACGCATCTTTCACGAAATCAATCATTTCCTGCACTTTCTGAGGAGCTACTTCTTCTGCAATTTCGTCATATCTGTTTTTTACATCCGAATATTGCTGCGAAAAGCGAAGAGAGCCATCTGAGCAACGCAGAATCTTGGGCTCAGGATTGTCACAGGGTTGAAGAGTTTGCTCTCTACCTTTATCATTTAAAATTTCCATCCATCTAAACAGGTCGAGTTCATACAGAATTTCTTTTTTAAATGATTCACTCACAGAATCAGCCAATATTTTTTCAACTTCTTCCAACCCCCTTTGATATCCCAGTTCTTTACCAGTCCTTACCGCCAAGGAATCGGAATAATTACACAAACAGAAATCTTCTATCCTTTCGGGAGAATCACAATCATCACCAACCACGGGGAGTTTTTCCTCATTCGCTTTTTTTCGATCTCTTCCTGTATATCTCCCCAACCGAACTATATTGAACATTACAGTCGCATCGTCCGCTACATCATACCTGAATCGAATGCCCTCCAGGTGCTTAAGAGCTTGTTCGAGGCTAATGGGAGGATAACCGGGATAATCGGAAAAAGGATCATGGCTCACTACCTTAAAGTCGCTCCAAGCAAAGCACTGTTCTAGATATCGATCATCTTCAGGTCTATCTTCATGCATAAAATCATAATCCAATTCTACACCATAAGAGCCATTGGTAAACAAACCATTTATCGTATCGCCAAAATCAAGTGTCATCTTGATTAGCCCGTTTGTCGCATAACCTACGCACAACCCTTTTAAATCGCTTGCATCAACAGCATCAAATTCGCCAGAAGAATTTTTTCCAGCCATGCTGAACTCAATTTCCACAAAAGGAAAACCCCATGGATAATAAGCCGTATCTACGTCCACCACAATATGACCACAAACACTTCCTCCGCAGGAGCTAATCACATTACTCAACGAAAGAGAATCATAGGCTTCGCTTACTTCCGCCGGCCATTGAATAGATGGATGAAATTTCTCAGTAGGGTCAATCCTCCAAAACCATATACCCGACGTATTCGTACCGTTGTCAAATCCGGTATGGACACGATTTCCCGACTCCGGATTCCACATTTCCGCACTCCAGTCGCAATCGACGGACGCATCCGCCATTTGCGAAGTTCTGCACAATCTCGGCCGTCCTTCAAGGATCGAGCCATTATTTATCAATGTGTTCGGATCTTCGGATGTGCCTCCGACATTCTGCGCATCTTCCGAACAGGCCAACAGAGCAAATGCGCTCAAAGCCATATACATAAACTTTTTCATATTAAGCCTCCTCTTTTCCCTTAACATCCCTACTAAGGGGGAACAATTGTAAATTCAACCTGTAAACCTGCGAAAGTTCCGAATATTCCGAACAAATCGCAATAATCCTCTTGCGGCAGGCAGTCAGTTCCTGCACAACCCGTTCGTAGCATTCGCGGTTTACGCCTATCGTAAGGCCGGTGACGTTGCGTTCCTCGGCCGTAAACTTGTCCAGGGAGTCGATGGCGAGCCTCCCCATCTCCCGGTGCATCGCACGAATGGCAATCGGGAGCCCTTCCTTGGAACCCGCAACATCCTTTTCCGTCTGCTCGTAGGTGTTCGGTTGCGTCTGGCGGAGGAAACCTGCCCGCTCCAGGAACTGGAGCGACTTGCGAACCTCCAACGCCGAAACATCTTGACAGCAGACATCGGCAATTTCGCCGGGCATGGCGCCGGGCATCATCGGGGCGAGTTCGCGAATCGCTTGATTTTTCCAGGTAGAATAATATTCGAACGCATCCTTGTCAATGATGCGCACCTTGTGGTCTCGCGCCATGGCCTGCATTTCCTGGAGGAACTCCATCTTGATCGAGTCCTTCTTGGCGTTGCCGAACTTCACCATGGTCTCGAAATAGGTCACCTCGTAGCCGGTAAGCCCCATGGCCTTGGCCACGCGCCCCATGGTCACCTTGCTCAGACTGCTCTTGCCTTCGCACACAAGTTTCAGGTACGAAGGCGAAGCGAATCCGGCAATCTTCGCAAACTCCCGCCACGAGAAGGCGGAAGTCCGCTTACGCTCTTCGTAGTAGTCGCTCATGAAGGCGCGATAATCTTGATATTCGATAATCGGTTTCATGTCAATGAATATACCTTCAAAAAAACAGCTTGTCAATAGTAAATAGAACAAAAGTTTGATTTTTCAAAAGAAAATTGCATTTTTTATAAAAATAAAAACGATTTTTCGTCTAAATGATACAATTCGTTTCATATACAAAAAAGCCCCCGGAAAGGGGGCCGATGGCATAGTATCTAAAGAAAAACTACAACCCCAATTGGTCGGGGTTCAGGCACTTGAGTTCGTCGACCACGAACAGGCCGTCTTTACGGATAAGCTTGTCGTCGAACCAGATTTCACCGCCGCCGTATTCCGGGCGCATGATGAGAACGAGGTCCCAGTGGATGGCGCTCTGGTTGCCATTGTAGGCGTCTTCGTAGCACATTCCCGGTGTAAAGTGGATGCTGCCGGCGATTTTTTCGTCGAAGAGGATGTCGCACATCGGCGCGTTCACGAAGGGGTTGAAACCGATGGCAAACTCGCCCACGCGGCGGGCGCCCTCGTCCGTATCGAATATGGCGTTGAGTTGCGCGTTGTCGCCCGAGTCGCAAGTGGCTTCCACGATCTTGCCTTCCTTGAACACCAAGCGGACGCCGCTGAAATGCTTGCCTTCGTAAAGCGTCGGCGTATTGTAGTGAATCACGCCATTGATGCTCCCGTTCACCGGGGCCGTGTAGACTTCGCCGTCGGGGATGTTCATGTTGCCGCAGCAGGGCACGGCGGGGATTCCCTTGATGCTGAACGTGATGTCGGTGTCATTTGCCACAAGGCGCACCTTGTCGGTCTTGTTCATCAAGTCAATCAGGTTCTGTGCGGCACGGCCCATTTTCGGGTAATCGGCCAGGCATGCCTTGAAATAGAAGTCCTCGAAGGCTTCGGTGCTCATCTTGGCGCCCTGGGCCATGGACGGAT
Organism: uncultured Fibrobacter sp.; assembly: GCF_947305105.1. Lineage (NCBI taxonomy): Bacteria > Pseudomonadati > Fibrobacterota > Fibrobacteria > Fibrobacterales > Fibrobacteraceae > Fibrobacter > uncultured Fibrobacter sp. Next base: position 10,394 of record NZ_CAMZCS010000047.1, read on the forward strand.
TGGGCCAGCGCAACACGCACCATTTCGTCTTGTTCACGCGGTAATCAAGCGTCTCTTTGGTAATCTTGCGGTACATGAGCATTTTCTCGTCGCTCACGTCGCAGTTTTCCATGGCATTGTCCGCGCCACGGATTGCGATATAGGCCTGCATGCGCTTCATCTCGGCAAGGGCTAAATCTGCAGAAAGCTTCATCTGGGCTTCGCTTGCAGAAAGGAGAACTTGGCGACGGACACGGCTGTTGTAGTTATGGACAAAGGCGTTGCCTCCCGCTTTTTCAACAGCCTTGACCAGTTCCGTGGACAGTTCGTCCGGGGTGTCGGTTGTTTCGATGAGGATATTTTCTCCGGCCTGGAGGCGGACAGCGTCGTTGATTAAATTCGTAGCAAGTTGTGTAATGCGTGGATCGGTCATAAATTCTATACCTTTTGAATGCAGAAAGCCAGCGGCAGGATGCCGCCAGCTTAAATTTACAAATCTATCCGCCCAAGTTCCACTCCAATTGGTTACTCCGAGAAGGTAAACGGGATTGTTACGGTGGTATTGCCCGACTTGACCTTGCTGAATGTCCACCGACCGACGGCATTCTTGATGTCGGCGTCGAATTCGGCGTAACCCGTCGTAGAGGAGGCCACCGCGATGCTGACGACTTCCCCGCCCGGGGCAATCGTGAACTTCAGCGTGACCTTGCCCTGGAAGCCGGGCTTTTTCTTGAGGAACTTGTTGTAGATATGACGCAGTCCCGGAGTACGCTGGCGGACCACCTTCATGATATCAGAAGCAGAACGCGAGGAATTGCCCTGACCCACGTCGATATCCCGCTCGGAAGGCGGTTTCAGTTTGCCGATGGACTTGGTAGAGATGGCCCCGGCAGATCCGCCGATCAGGCTCCCCAACGCATCACCGATTCCTCCGCTCCCGCCCGAAGCAACACCTTCGTTGAACCCGGCATCCAGTTTACCATGACGGGTCGATGCGATTTGCGTCTTCCCGGTCACCTGCAAACCGTTCACGTTCTTGAGGATCTTGTCGATATCCTTCGCAAATTTCTGGTTCGTCAAGTTGTAGACTTCGGCATTCGCGTTCTGTGTCCGCGCCGCAAGCATCTTGAGAATCCCCCGCTGCTCGGGAGAGCGAGGATCCCCACGGCCCGCGCGCTTGCCTCCGCCGCCTTGCCTCTTGCGTTTGTTTTCATTTTTTACGATTTTCTTTTCTTGTTTTTCCTGCTTTTTTTCCTCCTTTTTTTCGATGATGTTCATGGTTGTCGCAATCTCCACAGATGCCGTCTTTTCGAAGACAATCTCGTCGATTACGCGTTCATACGTAGTCGCCCAGAAACCTACCGAAAGTGCGGCAATGATGGACGTACCGGCAATGCGCCACATCCTCTTGTCGGAATCCGGCATCAGGGACTCGATGAACTTTTCTGTTGCTTGTTTTTGTTTTTTGGTTTGCGGTTTCATGATTTTATCCTCCGTTTTATTGGATTTTTATTTTAAAGAAAAAGGGAATCAACTACCCCGTTGGCGGGGCATACTTCGGGAACGCGATGTCGAGGGGACGAAAACGGCTAAGTCAAAGGAATTATGTTATTTGTACTTCCGTTCAATATTCGTTCCTTTGTTCGAACAAAGAACGATTTATTTCTCTCTTTGATTTTAAACTATACAGAAAAAAATTTTCCGTTTCACGCAAGCAAGTAAACAAATATTCATAGATGCAATTGTAAACTTGAACAACTTAGCGGGATGCGCGTAGATGCTGGGTTCGGGAGCGATTTTATATTCTCGCGAGCTTTCCGGTTTTTACAAAAAATTATATCAACCGGTTCTATTCCAATCTAGAAGTTTCCAAGTTAAACGCATTCTTTTTTTACATGGCCTTGTGGCCGGTTTTTGTAGAGTTTCCTATATTTTTCTTATCATGAAACTTTTACCCACCCCACCCGACTTAAACAAGATTGCGCGCCCGAACTGGATAGAAATCAACTTGGACGCCCTGTGCAACAATATCCAATTTATCCGGAGCCAGATCCCTGCCAATACGAAAATCCTGATTCCCGTGAAGGCTGACGCCTACGGGCACGGGAGCCTGGCCTGCTCGTTTGCCGCCAAGTTCGGTGGTGCCGACTACCTCGGCGTGGCCCACATCAACGAGGGCATGCTCCTGCGCCAGTACGGCATGGACCTCCCTATCCTGGTGCTCGGCCCCTGCACTCCCGCAGACTTCGCCTATTTTGTAGAATTCCAACTGACTGCCGCCATTACGGACCTCCGCACGGCACAGCTATTCGACCAGTTCCTCGCCGAGACGGGGACAACATGCCTCGCCCACCTCGCCATCGACACCGGCATGAACCGCTACGGCTTCGACGCCGAGGACTTCGACAGCATCCGCACGGCACTTCACCTCAAGCATATTGAATTTGAGGGCATGTTCACGCACCTCGCCACGGCCGACATGCCGGGCAACCCGAAAACGGACGTTCAGATCCAGCGTTTCAGCCGCTTGGTCGATGTTCTGGAAGCCGAAGGAATCCGCCCGCCTGTTTGCCACTGCAGCAGCTCGGCAGGCACGCTCACGCACCCCGAAAGCCATTTCGACATGGTCCGCCCCGGCCTCACACTTTACGGCTACAACTGCATGGGTCCAGTACCTTCCCCCTACCCCATCCGCCCTGTCATGAAAATCAAGAGCACCATCCGGCACATCCACATCGTGAAGCCGGGAGAAACGGTCAGCTACGGCGGCTACTGGATGGCACAGCAGCCGACCCGAATCGCGACAATAGCCATCGGTTACGGCGACGGCTACTTGCGCGGGGAATACAACAAGGGATTCGTGATGATTCGCGGGCAGATTTGCCCGATTCTCGGCCGCGTGTGCATGGACGCGACGATGGTCGACGTGAGCCACATCCCCGACGTGCAAGTCGGCGAGACGGTCGATGTCGTGAACGGCGAACTCGATTTCCACATATCCATGGAAAGTGTAGCGGACGACCACCACACTATTCCGTACGAACTCACTAGCCGCGTCGCAAGACGCCTATACCGTAAATACTTCTGGAAGAACCGCCTTGTCCGCTGGGATTACCTCAAGCAGGAGTTCGGCGTCCAGGATTACAGGGAATACCCGTTAAGGTAAACCTTAAACGGAATTGTTTTCTTTATACAGCGGGCCGAAAGGTCCGTTGTTTTTATTTCTTTTCTTGGGGAACTAACCGTTCTACAATCCGGAAAAGGTCATTGTAGATTTCAAGGAAGTCCTCAACCCAAATCGGGTCGCGTTCACCGACGATATGGAACGTTTCTTCGAGCGTATGGCGCGCGTTGTAAGGGCCAATCTGTGTACCGGGAGGCAAAGTCAAAGTACCGCCCTGATAAACGGAGGCCGCAGCAAGGCGAGCACGATAGCTACGGCGCAAGCGCGCAATGAGCGAAGCACGTAACGAAAGCAGTTCTTCGTGAGCCTTGAGGAACTTGCCTTCGCCAATCCAGCCTTCCACCACGTCGAGGCGGCGCAAGATGGAATCGCGTTCTGTCGACGGGACAAGCAAACGCTTGGCCGAAAGAGTCTTCTTTATCTGTGACGAAATACCCGCAAGCAAATCCTTGTTCCAGAATTCCATGGGGTGCAATTCGGCAGCACTGCGTTCTTCGGGCTTAGGGGTATGTTGCACAACCCAGCGGTCAATCTTTGCCGCTACGAGTTTGGCTTCGGGTTCACGATCGACGGCCAGGTATTCCTGGGCCCTGTTCAGCAGGTATTCTGCATAGACCATGCGCCAGTGCGGGACCTTACCCGTCTTGCGGATAGCGTCGACTCGTTGCCGGAGATTTGCAACCATCTCGTCCATCGGTAAGCCTACTCCTTGCTCCCCGTCTTGGTCAACGGCGTCACGCCGATTTCCACGCGACGGTTCAAACGGCGGTGTTCTTCGCTGTCATTGGGATACTTGGGCTGATGTTCACCGAACCCGGCCGCAAAGAGGCGGTCAGGTGGGAAACCCTGCGCAACAAGAGCCTTAACCACATTCACGGCGCGTTCCGAAGAAAGATGCCAGTTGGTGTACGTGGAGGACTTCACCGGAGTATCGTCAGTAAATCCGCTTACCATGATGACATCGCCAGTATCTAGCGCATCTAGCAAGCCCTTGCTAATCCCCTGAATCACGCTAACGCCTTCGGGAGTGAGGTTCGCGCCGTTCAGCGGGAAAAGGAAACTCGCCTGAATTTGAATCTTGCCATCTTCGAGGGCGATAAGGCCTGCCTCGATAGAGGTCTGCAAACTCTTGGACAGGAGGGCATTGCGCTCGGCGGCAATCTTGCGCATCTGTTCCTGACAGCTGAGGACTTCTTCTTCGGTACGTGTAAGGTCTTCGGCTTTTTGCTCCTTGAGGGTGGCCATTGCCACGAACGCAAGGATGAACAAAGATACCAGGGCAACGCCCAAGTCTGTATAGGCCATCCACGGATTACGGTTGTCGTCTTGCTTGAACCGCATATTTATTCCTCGGCCTTAGGCTGCTGGGCTACAGACGGAGCAGGAGATACAGAGAAACGTTGCATCTGCTCCATGACTTCGAGGAGGATTTCCTGAGTCTTGACCGCATTTTCCATGAGGACTTCGCTTGCGCGCTCGTGGAAGGCTTCCAGCGTCTGGTTGAGGTGTTCAACAAAGTTGTCCTCGTCGTCGCGTTCAGCCGTATCGCCGTTCAGCTTTTCGATAATCGATTCGAGGCCAGTGCGTAGCATTTCGAGGTTCGCGCTCAGTTCGGACTGGTTCACTCGCATGAGTTCTGCCGTCTCGACGATGTTGCCACCCAGAGCGTCGGTCGCTTCCTTCTCCTTGACCACGCGGTTGTCGATGCTTTCGGTAAGAGCCTTCTGGGCTTCGAGCAGCACAGCAGAGGTTTCGGAAAGTTTCTGGAATGCACCCAAAATGTCCGTAGAAAGCGCGGAAATCTTTTCGGAAACAGACTGGCTGAGTTCGGCAGAACCCGCCTGTGCCTTCTCGGCAACTTGCAGGGCAACGTTCTTGAGCGTTTCGAGGCTTTCCTTCTGGTATTCCGTGTTGGAGTCGGTCTTGGCAGAAAGCGCATCCATGAAGGACTTCCACTGTTCGCCAGACTGCTTGACCTGTTCCGTGACGGATTCGGCAATATTCTTGCTTGCCGCGGCCGTGACATTTTCGAGACCGGCCTTGACTTCGTCGCCGATACCGGCGAGGCCCGTCTGCAGCGAGCCGGAAAGTCCGCTCAGCTTTTCATCCAGCTTGCCCGGAATAGAATCGACCGATTCGGCCAAGGACTTCACGCTCTTTTCCATCGGAGCAAAAGAAGATGCCACAGAATCGCCAAGATTCTTGCCCAAGCCATCCATCATGGAATTTAGCCCGGACACCGCCTTCGACATGTCAGAAGATAGTTTTTCGACGGACTGGCCCACATTTGTAGAAATTTTCTCGACCGAAGTATTTATGTTGCTTGAAATGCTTTCTGTTGCAGCAGCGAGTTCCGTCCCGACCTTATTGACAATACCGGAAAGGCTTTCCTGCACAGAGTTCACGACATCGTTCAGGTTCTTCGTCACCACTTGGAAAAGGCGTTCGATTTCGCTCTTATTTTCTTCGCCGGCTTCGGCCACCGAGCCCTGCATGTCGAGCGTCATGGAATCAAGGCGGCTCATGAAGGCATCGCGGTTAGCAATCAACACGCTGCGCGTCGCATTCAAAATCAACGCTGCGAACAAACCACAAAGGCTAGTACCAAAGATACCCTTCATCCCCTGGAACAAAAGCTGGATGGTATCAAGCGTGGCCTGCGTCGTGGAATTGTCGATAGCACCACCAGCCGTCGCGACCGAATACATGAGGCCAAAGAACGTACCCATAAGGCCAAGGAGAATCACGGAACCGCTCGCACTGCGCGGGATAGAGATGGACGAACCCGTCGAGAGCACTTCGAAAGCCACCGGGGAATCCAGGCGGACATTCTTGCTCAACAGGCGTTCGGCCAAGCGGATTCGCGCAGCGACCACCCCATCACCACTGGCCGAATATATACGGCGGCGTTCGCACTCGTCGATGATTTCGCTCTCGGAAGACATCTGCCTGAGCTTCTTCAATGCCAATGCCTGCTCCACGATGAATACGGCGAAAATCGCGATCATGATAATCCATCCGAAAAGCGGAGCGCCGAAATAGAATGCGCCCGCCAGCAAGACAGCGAGGCCAACGACGCTAAGCAGCAAAATCGAAGTGAATGCGTTTTTCATGTTTATCCTTACGAGTTGGTTTGGGCCTGGTATGTGGCCGGTGTTTCAAACAAGTTTAACTGCCCCCGCGAGAAGCCGCGGAGGAAAAGCGCCCATTTGCTCTGGTACCATTCGATAATCTGGATGGTGAGCCCACGGGCATAATCACAAAAGTCATCGGTAAAAGCGAGGAACCCGTTTTCGTACGCGCCATGCGGGTTCCAGAATTTCCCTACGTTTCGAGCGCAACCGGCAGCCGACGCATAATAGCGCGTAGCGCTCTTGCCCATAAATGCCGCAGCAAAACGCTTTTTGGCAATGGAGTTGAGCGAACTGCGTAACGAGAGCACAAGTGCGTTCTCCTTTTCCCTGAGCGAAGTTTCCAGGCAAGGCAGGAGTTTCGAAACAGCATCTACGGCGCTTTCGCTGTGCCAGTACTTGCAAAGTTTCTCTTGCAACTGCATCACACGGCCGTGCATGCGGACAAAGAGCGGTTCGGCATCGCTCACCAGCAAGTGAATTGTCGCCGAATAGAAGGCACTGATATCCTGCTTGTTGTTCTTCACAGTGAGCGCCCAGCCCTGTTCCTCGTCGTGCGTCAAGAAATCGCCACCTTCGAGGAGGAGCCTAAGCACTTCTTCTGTCGAGAAACGCTGCATCCACTTGGCGCGGAACTCATCGTACAGCGCATTTGCATCCTGGATGATTTGCGGGAAACTCGCATCAGCCAATTTCCAGGCAGACTTGCTAAAAGAAATGAGTTCGGAAGCTCCGACCATGGATTCTGCATTGGACATCATGGCGTCCAAATGTTCGAACAACGCAATGGACCAAGTGACCATCATCGACTGCGACAATGACGCCACCATGGACGACCTGTCCGGCCGGACCGACAAGCGAACACTTGTCCCGGTCATCTTGCGTATTGCTCGACGGAATGACTCTTCCACAGTCCACTACCTCAGAAACGGGCCTCGACACGATGCCAGATATTGCGGCTCACGCGCCTACCCTTGTCGACAAGTTCCTGGGATTCGTTGCGAACATCGGCCTCCAGGTTGTTCGTGACAAGTGCCATATCGCCGTTATACTTGGCCTCGGCCTCCAGATAAAGCCCATAGACATTGTTGGATACCGTAGTATTGTTAGCTGTCACGTTGGAAGCTCGGAGCGAGAGCGCAAAGCGGTTACGCGAAAACTCACAGTCGGTGAGGTACATCTGGGAGACCTCGTCCACCCAGAGTCCGTAGTAGTTATTGACAAACTTGACCTTATCGAAAATACCATCGGTACGGAAAACTGTGTTGCGGAAGGCATTTTCCACCACGAGGTTGCGGACTTCGAACGGTTTGCTACTGGAAACGAAATGGATTCCGTTCCAGCTTTCGCTAGAATCGGCACTGCGGAACGTAATCGGCTTTTCGGGCGTCCCCTGGATGCGGACCGGGCCGCGCAGCATAATCTTCGCGTATTCGCCCATAAGGACCGTCACACCGGGTTCAACAAGGAACGTGTCCGTAGAAGAGAACATGACCCCTTGCTCCAGAATGTAAGGGCTATCCTTGGTCAAAAGGCGAACCACGCCCTTTTCGGGTTGAGGGAACGGCATCTCGCCAGCGAGCGCCGAGGCAACGAGCAGGAGTGTTACAGATAAAAACTTGTGCGGACGTAGCATCAGGGTTCACTCCTCATCTTGATTTTTTGGATGACGTGCATGTTGGGAATGGAATCCTGGGCAACAACGTCCTTCACGTTCAGGTCACCGTTAATTTCCAAGTTCGCCGAAGAAACAACTCCATGACTGACATCAAAGAGGATAGAGCCCGACCCGACGATAAATCCACGGCTTTCCATGTGCAGGTCGGATGTTGAATCGGCTTCTTCCTTGTACTTGAGGTTCATGCCGATTTTTGCGATTTTAGCGCCATCGTGGAGCATGACGTCTTCGAGAGTGAACGACTTGTACACGGTCGTCATCGAATTGGAACTTGGTATGGTCACCATGCGTTCCCAGGACTCCCCTATGGCGACAGGCTTCGACGGGAGCACCGGTTGGATTTTCAAGAAGAGTTTGACGAGGTCGATGTCGTCGTCACCAAACTTCATTTCGGCATCTTCGACAACCGGATCGCTCATGGTTCCATCCGTTGCCAGCTTAAACTGGAAATGCTGAACCGAAACGAGCTTCTCTATGTTGCGGAATTCATCAACGGAACGCTTGTCAGAGGTGTATTCCACGGAATCGACCTTCATTTCGAACCGGGCAGAACCGTCATCGTAAGGAACCAGCATGTTAAGCGTGCTGCGCACCTTGATATGGGATTGCATGGATTCCGGAGCGGCATTGGCAGAATCCTCCGGCAAGAGCACGTTCAGGGACGACTCAAGGAAAAAAGTACGCGAAGCGGCATCCTGCGTGTTAAAGGCAAGGACAACATCGTTGTTGTCGCAAGAACACAGCAAAAGGAGCGCTGCGGAAGTAGCGCAAAATTTGATAAAATTCATGTTTTGAATATAGAAATAGAGGAGAGACTAGTGGCTAGGGGCTAGAATCTAGAGGCTAGAATCTGGGGGGTATGAGGTATGAGGTCGGGGCTAAAGCCCCTCTGAGGTGTGAGGTATGAGGTCGGCACTTCGTGCCTTTGAGGTATGAGGAAAGTAGGACAAATGCGTAAGGCGAGTGCCGCGGTCAAGCTTGCTTGAACATGGCC
>NZ_CAMZCS010000048.1 GCF_947305105.1 uncultured Fibrobacter sp.
CGCCGTACGATTTGTACGGCTTCGGGCTTCGTTCCTGGTCTCGCTCGCAACTGAAAAGGCGTTGTCATTGCGAACCCCGTAGGGGTGAAGCAATCTCCATCCGGAATTTTATAGGAACTCCCGTTCGCGGGAGTTCTTTTTTTCTCACTCGCAACTGAAAAAGCGTTGTCATTGCGAACCCCGTAGGGGTGAAGCAATCTCAATCTGGATTTTATAGGATCTCCCGTTTGCGGGAGTTCTTTTTTTTTTGCAAAAAAATTTGCCATTTTTTACAGAAAAATGCAATATGGGCTTTTTTTATCGTCGAGGAGCCTTTTCGCGAATTTTGGTTTATTTTTTATATGTAATTTGTTACAAAGTCTTTGGCGGGAACCTGTTATTGGAGTTTTAGGTAATGGCGATGCGTTCTATAATCATTGCATTATTCTTGACCTTGGCGGCTTATGCCCAGGAACCTCCTGCTTACTACAGCACACAGCAAGACACCGTTCCTGTCGAATACGTAAAGAAGATTGATTCCTATACAAAATCGGGAGAACGTCTAAGCAACGCAGGGACAGGATTGTTCATTGGCGGCGGGGCCATAATAGCCTTGGCGGCGGCCGAAGTTATTCACTATTCGGTAAAAACGGAAAAAAAGAAAGACACCGAAGAGTATGACGTCGTTGAAGGGGATCACGGCGCTCTCGCTCTTATCGCCCTAGCAGGGGTCGGATGCATTCTTGGTGGAACCATTTTTAAAGTATCTAGCTACAAGAAAAAGAATCGTGCGGAATACTACAAAGAGCAACTTAAAAAGCACCAAAAAGCAGATCATTCCGTAAGTCTGGAAATATTGCCGACGTTCAATCCAATCAATCAGGCGTTCGGCGGTAATCTGCTACTTGATTTCTAGTCTTTTGGAATCTCACGGAGACGCAAGCCGTCTTTAATGCATTTTTTTATTGAAGGAATCACAAAAAAACAACTTTTCATTCCGAAACAAACCATTTTTGTGAATTTCGGTTTATTTTTCCATATGTAATTTGTTTCAAATTCTTTGGCGGGAATCTGTTATTGGAGTTTTAGGCAATGGCGATGCGTTTGATAATTATTGCATTATTCTTGACCTTGGCAACTTTCGCCCAGGAAATGGACACGACGTTTGTCGTGAACGAACAGGGACAGACCGTCGGGATTATCCACGAAAAGGGAACTGTACCTACATTGCCCAAAGCAGCGCCGGCCACAGCCTCCGCCACAGACCCATTTGCCACCGACAGCACACAGTATTATCAGGACCTAATCGAAACGAATACGAGACTAGCCAATTCCAGAAGAAACGTCGGAAACAAGATGATGCTCAGCGGTGGAATCGGAGCGGCGGCAGGAGCGGTCATCATGTTTGCTGGGCTGTTGCAAGTGCCTCTTTGCGATGACGACGACGATGATGATGGTTGTAAAGCCAGTAACGCCGCCACTGCGCTTATCGCTACGGGTTATATACTGTCTTTAGACGGAGCAATTGCATTTACCACTGGCTTGATACTCAAAATAAACGGCAACTCTAAACAGCGACGGGCAAACCGTTATAAAGAATCCCTCGATCTATATAACCTCAGGAAACAGCATTCTCTAAAAATGCAAATCTCCCCCATGGTCAACCCTTACAAAGGGTCTCTCGGCAGCAGATTATCCTTGAATTTTTAGCATTTAAGCTATTTGATTGGAGGAATTTCATTTTTTTGAACAACAGGTATTCCTTTTTTTGTAAAAAAAAATTATTTTTTCGCGCATGAAACACATAATTCTTTTTATCGCATTATTTGGAGTACTTCTGGCCAACGCTCAGGAGATGGACACAACCTTCGTTGTCAACGAACAGGGACAAACTGTCGGGATTATCCACGAAAAAGGAACCGTTCCCGTCATGCCCCAGCAACAGCAAGCCGCGCAGCCGGTGCAAATGCAGGCAGCCCCTGTACAACAGGCTAACCCGGCGTTCGGTTACGACAGCACAGCCTATTACATGGACATGATTAATGTTTATACTGAATCCGGAAACAGGATTCGCAGGGCCGGTAAAATCATGATGCTCAGTGGTGGTATCGCAGCCGCAGTCGGTGTCGGCATGCTTGTTGTCGGAGCACAGGAAAGCTGCGATGAGGACGCCTGGGGCCGCGAGACCTGCACTTCGAACAGCGATGAACTCGCCGGAACCGGTGCATTTGTCATGATTGGTGGAGCCTTAGTCTTCGGTGCAGGCACTATCGTCAAGATAGTCGGCAGTTCCAAGATTCGCAGGGCAAGGCGTTACGAAGATCGCTTCCAGAAGTACAAAATGAGGCAGCAATACTCCCTGAAGTTGCGCTTCGATCCTCTTATTGACCCGATTAACAAGCAAGTCGGCGGAAATCTCGCTTTGAACTTCTAATTATCGTAAAAAATTAACGCCTAAATACTTTTTCTTATTTTAAGTATTTCATCTGTCCTCAAAAAACTTATTTTTGGACATATGAAATACTTAATTTTTTTATTTGCATTCTTTGGAGTACTTCTGGCTCACGCCCAAGAGATGGATACAACTTTTGTAGTTAACGAACAGGGGCAAACGGTCGGGATTATCCATGAAAAAGGAACAATTCCCGTCATGCCCCAGCAACAGCCGCAACCAATCATGGCACAGGTCGCCCCGCAAGCAAATCCGGCTTTCGCTTTTGACAGCACCGTCTACTACCAGTCCCTAATTGACAAGTATACAAAGTCAGCCCTCGACTTCCGCAAAACAGGTAAAGGCTTGATGCTGGGCGGCGGAATCGGTGCCGCAGCCGGTCTTGTGATGTTTATAGTAGGGATTGCCGGTACAGAGACCTGTGACGATGATTATGATTCCGACTGTGGCGGCAATGACGAGGCCACTCTAATGCTATTAGGGGGATATCTCGCTATGATTGGCGGAGGATGCGTATTCGCTACCGGTATAACACTCAAAATTATCGGTAATACCAATCTCCGCAGGGCTAACCGCTACAACGGCATCCTCGCAAGATACCAAATGAGGCGTCAATATTCTATGAAGTTGAAGCTTCAACCGCAAATTGACCCCAGCAACAGCAATATTGGCGGAAGGCTCGCTTTGGATTTTTAAAACATGAAAAGCGTAGTTATCCTCTTCATTTTTTTGGGAGTGCTCTTGGCGCATGCCCAAGAAAAGAGTACTACGTATTTCATCAATTACCAAGGGGTTACTACGCAAACGTATCCCATTCGAGCAAATGGAGTACTTGATATTGACAGTGCCGAGTTCTATCAGAACATGGTTGAAATCTATTCATACGACGGAGAGCGTTTCAACAATTTCGGCAAGGCGATGATGATTGTCGGCGGATTCATGGCCCCTGTATTTGCCATTCTCACCGTATGCAGCTATAACAACAAAAGCAGTACAACCCACTTAAGTTACTTTGGCCTTTTTGCTTCTATGGGAATCTTTACTCTTGGCATCCCCATCAGGCTCGCAGGGAGTGCCAAGCTAGACAAGGCAGAGCTCTATCGGGAAAAACTCACAAAATACCAGCAGCAACAGCAACATTCCATGAAGTTGCGTGCAATACCGACAATTAACCTAACCAACAACCGCTTTGGCGGAAACCTAGCACTGGAATTCTAAGCTATATGTCCATCGCAGAACTTGCAAAAAATTTTCACGCCGAGCACCGTGGCAATTGCGCGATGTCGGTAGCCTACGCATTCGCCCGTTCTAGCGGGAAAACCGAGAAAGAGGCTCTGGAAACCGCAGAAATGTTCCGCAACTTTGGTGGCGGTCGTGCCCCGAACGGGACCTGCGGAGCCCTTTACGCAGCCAAGATGATGCAACCGGACCATTCCGAAGCCCTGGAAGATTTTTTCAGACGCGGCGCCAAGAATTGCACCCTTTGCAAAGAAATCCGGCCTAACGCCGTAATCCCATGCAATCGTTGCGTCGAGTTGGCAGGCGAAGCTCTCGACTTCCTATCGAAATAGCCCCGAATCAAGGCCCTTCCCCATGATACTAAAGCCGAATCCCCTTTGGATGCCAAACCAAGGCATCACCCTACCGACCGTATTGGCCAATGTTTCCATCGACAGCGCCCGCATCTCGGTGGAATTCATTGTCGAAGAGCCTATCAACTGTTTCAGGGCCGAGGTCACAGAAAACAACGGGCACTGCTGGGAAGATTCCTGTGTCGAAATATTCGTGCAAGATCCAGCCGGTTCCGGCGAATATTTCAACTTCGAAACAACAAGCCGCGGCTTTATGCTCGCAGCACACGGGCCAGACCGTGAACACCGGCAGACTCTACCGCTCGACACCATCGATAAAATCCGCCGTACAAAGCAAAAGGCCAGCGTGGTCGGGGACCTTGTATGCTGGGCCATGTCTATTGAAATTCCTGCCGAAATATTCGGGCTCGCCCGTTTCGATGGAATCCACCTGCGCGGAAACCTTTACAAGTGTGCCGACAAGGCAAAAACGCCCCATTACCTGAGCGCCTTCCCCATACAAACAGAAAGGCCGGATTTTCACCGGCCTGAGTTCTTCAAAGAATTTTAAAGAAGAATTATTCTTCTCTTCTGAGATACCCGGTCTTCAAGATTCGGTATTCGGTATGGCCGTCCTTGAACTTGAAGTCGATGCGCCAGATATACACGCCTGTAGCGACTTTCCTGTCCCTATTGGAGCGATGGTTCCAGGTCAAGTAACCGATCTTTGCGCGGTTCTTGTCGTTGCCACGGACCTTGGATTCCATTTCTCCGTTATCACCGAACTTCTGCTTCATGTTCGCGACCACATTGGCCAGGTTATCATAGATAAAGATATTCGCCTCATAAGGAGCCACGGATGCAATCTTGATGACCGTCAGGCTATCCGGCACGTCTTCCCAGGAATTGCCGCCTTGCGGAATCCACTTGCCTTTCTTGCCGATGCCGTGCACAGGCTGGACGGCAGAGACTTCATATAGGTAGACGGTCTCGTCGCGGCCTTCGATTTCGACGCCGCCACGGCCCATGGAATTGCCTTCGCTATCTACATAAGTCGCCTCGGGGTTGGTCGAAATGCAGTTTTCCTTCATGATGGCGTAATCTGCAAGTACGAACTTCCAGACAAGGCCAGCAGAATCAACAATCGGATCCGACTTCGAACGTATCGGGTTATAGACCGTATCCTTACAAGTTTTAGAGTAACGGAACAAATCCTTCCATGCGGTCTTTTTCCCGGTATTCTTGATGCTTTCCGACATCGTAATCTCCAGAGTATCCGGAGCAACATCGTCCGAGGCATCCAAGTATTCTTCCATCGTAATCTGGCCCGGACGCTTCACAGCTCTCACAGGGACAGCACCGACTTTATCCTTCAACATCGTCTTCTGCGAGAATTCGTCCTTGGTCTTGGTCACGCGCAAATAGGGTGGCGCCGACGTATCTATGGCAGTCAGTCCGTACTTGAACGCCTTACGGACCATTGCCTCCGCCCAGGAAGAATCCTCGGTAATGTGAATCTTCTTTGACTCGACATTGGTCCAATTCCCCTGTGCCACATTCCAATATACGGTGTCAATGCTTGCGACTTTCTTCTTCAAAGGCTTCTTGAAGTGAATGCGGATAGAATCGGCCATGCCGTCCAAATCGCTGTCATAAATTTCAGCAAAGTCGGCGGCGACGTAGTTCGTGTAGACCACGAGCGAATCGCGCTTCCTGAGTTTGGACTTGTCCGAAGTTATGCCGCCCTGGATAACCACGCGGTTGAACGTCGTATCCAAATCAAGAACAGCATCCAGCAAGGAATCGCTCAAGGAAGCACTATCTTCTACGAAGTAGAAGCTGCCCTTATATATGAATTCCTTGGAATAGTCTTCTGTCTCAATGGCTTCCACACGGATTGTGTCGCCCTGGTCGGTAAACATGAGCAGCTTGAGCGTATCCCGTTCGTAAAGCGATGCGCTAGGAGCCAGGATTTTCAAGCAGTACTTCGCGGAGGTCGACGTTTGCACCGAGTCGAGGTCCACCTTGCACTTTTCGTCCATGAACTGGTACGTAATCGTGATATTGTCCCCGAGAAGCACGGTATCGCTAGCAATCGTGCCATAGAGAGGATCCTTGTAAGTCGCAATCAACGTATCGGTACCGGCACAAGAAATCTTCCCGTCGTTCTTCTTGACACTGTACTCGTTTTTCTCAAGAGGTTTCGGGGTTTCGAAATAACCGCCGCGAACTTCCACCATCTTTATGCTGTCTTCCACATCGCCCGAGACAAGGCACTTCAAGCTGGCAATAACGGAGTCCTTCTTGGCCGTGAAATCTTCCGTCACGAGAGAAAGCTTTATCGATTCGGTCAAGCGAGTGATTTGCATAGTATCCTTCTCGCCGTTCTTAATCCAAATCGTATCTGCCACGTCGTCAATCATCGGGAGGCCGTCCTTACAGGCTTCAACGTAGTTGTTGTTGAACTGTTCCCAACGGGACGCGACACCACTCTTGTCGATCGCACGCACATAGAATTCAATTCTACCGTTGCCGAATGCAGAGTTGTCAATCGTCGCAGTCCAGTCATTGCCCTTCTTGGATTCGCGAGACATCTTCTTCTGCTTGAATTCAACAGAGCCCTGGCTCCTGTAGTAAAGCCTTGCACTTGAAATGCCGCTACTATCCGAGATTTCGAACGACAACGTTCCCGAGCCACTGGTCGTATCCACGCAAGTCGTCTCCACATACTCGATAGCCGGAGCATCGTTGCCAATCGGAATCGTGTAAGGCTCCTTGTCCGGCTTCGACACCTGAGGAGACTTTCCGACCATGCCGTTCGCATTCGTCGCTATCACATAGAAATCAAGGCCCGGTGTAACAACGTTACTGGCGGGGACCGTATAACTCCACAAGCTATCCTTGACATGGACCATCGGATAAGCCGCAAAGGTTTCGGTTTGATCCAAGGTAGAAGTGCGGATATACACCTTCACCGAGGAAATTGAATCCTGAGACACCACATACACCTTGAGTTCGATAGCCGTTCCGGCAGGCTGAGAAACACCAATCAGTTTCTTGGTGTTCTTGGTCAGCTTGACCAGAGGAGGCATAGCCGATTCGCTCCAATAAGCCGTATCCGAAGCGGGCTTGTTGATGAACTTCGTCTTGATGGCAACTTGGTGTTCGTCCCCGTTGATTGTCGTGTCCGGAGTTTCGTAGCAAATCGTATACTTTGCCTGGAGTTCATTCCTAATCGAAATATAGACTTCGGCCAACTGGTCTGCCGTAGGAGCGAAGGTATAGGTACCACCCGTACCATCCGCAATGTCCTTAAGAGGATTCCTGATATCGGATTCCACCGCGACCGTGTAAATCACCGTATTCTGATTCTTCGCATAATCAATGACATCCTGGAGAGAAACCGCGTTGCCACCATCATAACCATCGGAGAACACGATGACCGCGGTCGAATTCATTTCGCCCACAACCTGTCGAATACCGCTATAGGCGCCATCAAGAATATTCGTACCGCCACTAGCTGTCAAACGATCAACCGCCGCAAGCAACAGGGACTTGTCCGAAGTCATCGTCTGGTGAACCGTCGTCGAACTGCTGCCATCGAAGCCAATAATCGCGGCTTTGTCGAGCAGGGTCATCTCGTTGATAAAGTCACGGATGGATTGCTTCGCCTGCGTGATTCTCGTTCCACTCATGGAACCACTTTCGTCGACAACAATCGCAACCGAAACACCGCCAACGCCCCCTACAGACGACACATGGATGGGGAGCGCCTTCTTATCTTGATGAAGTACGAAATCAGAAGAATCAAGGCCACCAATGAACTTTTGGGTATTCTTGTCCATCACAATGACATTGGCGCAGATTCCGGGGTATTCGCTCAAATCCACACTCGTTACGTGCAATTCCGGTTCCGTCGCAAGATCAAGCGAATAGGTCGCCTTGATTTCGCACGCCTCAGAATTCGGCTTGACTCGAGTCGTCGTGTTGCTCGGGTCATCGATGTCCACCTTGCCAGAAACCTTGACCCACTTGTCAAAGATGTAACCACCATACGAAACCGCAGTGACCACAGTATCGGAACCAGGATAAAGGCCAACTTCGCCTAGAGGCTGGACACGGCCCTTTCCTTCTGTAGAAACAGTCAAAACATACGGGACGGCAATCTGGATGGTGAAGTCCCTATTGGGTATGACGTTGCTAAGGGAATCGACAATAGCCCAGTAAAGGGGCTTTTTCCCATCTCCACGGAACAGGAATATCTTAGAATTTCCGTTCAGGCCGACAGGAACTACACTATAACTCGTAGTCGTCAGGAATGTCGTGTCCGTCCCGAAATCATACCATTTCGCCGCCAATCTATCTGTAGACTCAATTTGGAGCATGTACCAAGAAGAATCAGGCGGAGTCCAAGTAAAGTACACAGCGGAGCCCGTGCGGTCACTGTAGTAGTGCGTTTGATAATTGAAGGTCTTTTTCGTTTTCGAAATAGACTGCACCGAACCTTTTTTGAAATGGGCAATCACCTCGGACTGTTTCTTTATCGAAATCAGAGTCGAACGAGCTTTCTTATCGTCGATTGTAGCAGTACCAGAAACGAGTTCCCAGGAATCAAAACGGTAGCCGACAGACGCCGTAGCATTGATTACATATTTCGGCCCAATCCACGCCGGATCGTATTGAGTCGGAGACACAGTACCATTCGAATCTGCTTTCACAGTAATAATCGATTTGCTTTCCGCATAACTAATCCAGAAGGGAACAATGGAATCCGCATAAGTAGGTGTCTGGATTTTGAAGAACACCTTGTCTCCAGAATTCATCGTCAACGTATCGACAAACGTTCCCGTAATGGACCGAGACATACTGTAAGAATAATACGTGCTATCAGGGTATCTATAATACTGCAAATAGCCGCTGTTCCCTGTCCAAGAGGTCACGATGGCGTAAGTGCCTGTTTGTGGCGCTTCAAAACTTAAATAGACACCCTGTGACGGAGAACCCACATAATAATCTTTTGCCGTCGTGTACGATTTCGGGGTCGCCGTAACAGGATAAATGACACCTTCCCTGAAGAAGGCCTTCACCTTACAGTCACCGTCAATAACGAGCTGTGTAAACCTTTCCGTAGAATCAAGAATAGTGCATTTTCCAGATGTCAACTGCCAATGATCGAATCTCTGGTCTGTGTTTGCATACGCATTCATAGAAATCGTATCGCCAGAGATATGGGTCGAATCGTAGTTATACGTGGTTCCTGCGAAGCGGACATAACCGCCACCCACCGTATCCGAATTAATCCTGGAAGTCTTTACGACCTTGGCCCAGACAGAATCCTTCATGTCCGAATTATTGTAAGGCACCAACATGAAATAGCGCGAAGTATTCGCACTCGACACATAGAAAGAATACTTGAGAGTCGAACGCGACGATCCGCCCGCACTGGTATTAGAAACGGAGGTGGAAGCATAAGAGAACAACGAATCGCTCAAGAATATATAGTTATACCACGGTCTCTTCGATTCCGAAACAATCACATACATGCCAGAATCTTTCGCCGTAAAAACAGTCCGGACACCATAGAACGACGATGTTTTGCTTCCGTTGGCATAATACGTGAAACCAGAGAACTTGTCCGTCAACGGATAGACTTGTCCTTTTTTCTTGTTCACGCCAATCTTCACAAATTCCGAAGAGGGAGTAAACGTCGTGCTAAACGCGGTGGAATCACTAAACTTGCCACTCCCCGAAGTCAATTTCCAGCCCACAAAATTATAGCCTGTATCAATAACAGCGCTAATCGAAAGGGGGTCCCCCATAGCAATCGTATCTGGATAGGTTCTTCCTTCGACATCGACAACCGATGCCTCTATCGCATACACGGCAATCAAATCATCGTAATAGGCAGAACCCGAAGGGATTACGCTGAAATAGAAATTTTCATTTGTACTGGAGGGTTCAATAAAAAAGGTCCTGGTCACATACGAACTGGACATGTTAAAGCTTCTCAAAGACGACGTAAACGAAGAATCCTTGCCATAGTTGTAATAGTAACCGGTGAAATAGGAACTATTCGACAACTTTGTCTTTGCACGGATGGCATAAATAGACGTCGTCGGCGAGATATACACGTAACGCATACCGTTCGAAGGATCGACATCGTAAAAATCCTTATCCGCACTGCGGTAGGTTTCCTTTGTCGTAATCGCAATCAGATTCGCCGGATCGCACTTGAGTTCCAGGGTGATATCCGATTTCACGACAATCGTTGCAGTATTCGGAAGGCTATCGGTAAAAGAGCCCGTTCCCTTCTTGATATTAAAGCCAGCCGGTCTAAAGCCGCTAGTGGCATAGCCAAAGTAGGTCGCACTTCCACCCCCAACGACATAGTCTGTTTTGACCGACGTAGAACACTGCGACGCCGTCGTCAAGGTGACCTTATAAGACGCAATCGAAGAAGATTTCACCGTGAACACGTCGAGGGAGTCATAATTGCTGTACGTCCTTACGAGATAATACACCGTATCGTTCTTGTTCAAATAAAGCGAATCTATCTTTTTATTGCCGAGATTCTGCCACGTATAAGAAGAGAAGGCCGAATTCGGATACTTAATGAAGTAAAATTTATCCGATGTATCCTTTGCGGTGAAACTAATCGCAAAAGCCCCGTCACTCGGTGCAATGAACTTGAATCGGACACCATTGGACGCCATAGACGAATAATAGTTATCTGCCGTTGTATAGTCCGTCGCAGTACTCGTAATGGAATAAACAGTCCCTACCGCAAATACCGCCTTGACGCGAC
This sequence comes from uncultured Fibrobacter sp., assembly GCF_947305105.1. Taxonomy (NCBI): domain Bacteria; kingdom Pseudomonadati; phylum Fibrobacterota; class Fibrobacteria; order Fibrobacterales; family Fibrobacteraceae; genus Fibrobacter; species uncultured Fibrobacter sp. The sequence goes on from NZ_CAMZCS010000048.1 coordinate 10,808, forward strand.
AATCGCCATCGACTTTCACCTGCGATATGGCCTTTGTAGAATCAAGAATCGTGCATTGGCCAGAAACTTTTTCCCAGTGGTTAAATTTTGCACCCGTGTAAGAATAACCCTTAATATTAACGGTATCCCCAGCCACGTGGGTGGAATCAAAATTTAACGACGACGTACCCACATAGACATAGCCAGAACCCGAAGTATCCGAAGTGACCTTGACCGTCTTTTCGACCCTGACACTTACCGAGCTATCCGTGTAAGAGCTATTACCTTCGTAAAGCTCAAAATAATTTTTCACGCCACCCACTGAATAGAAGAGAATGCGACAGAGCCCGGAAGAACAGGAAGTTGTCGATGCACTGGCAAACGTACTGTCTGTCCCATAACGATAAACAGAACTGCTGAAACCGGCCTTGACAAAAAGAACGTAATAACCCGAATCCGCAGCAGAATAAGAGGTTCGCACCGCATAAGCCGAGGTCGTTTTTGCATAGCCCTGGCTATCGTAAACGTACGAAGAATACTTGTCCGTAATCGGATACACCGTGACGACCTTCGTTTCAATACCTATTTCTGAATTTGCTTGCGGCTTGTAATTCGTGGAAATTGCCGTTTCGTTCCCAAATGTGCCGGACCCCGAAATGATTTTCCATTTTACGAACGCCTTGTTCGGGCTCAATAACGTAGACGCATTGATCGCAAGAGAATTACCGGTTGCAATAGCGGTATCCTTCCCGTTAATCTTTACTGTGTAAGTCGCAAGTTCTTCATATTTAATGCTAAATAATCTTGCCGCATTCACAGATGACGGATAATTGTACTCCCTTAGAATATAAAAGACCGTATCACCTTTCGCTGCATAAACATTTTCAGACCAAGATCCACTATAGACATCCTTTAGATAGCTGCCACACGATGTCGATGAAAACGTATCATCGGAGCATCTCCATACTAAGTAATCGCTATTGGTCGCATCCACAGTCACCTTGAATATTCCCGTTTTGGGAGCAACAAGAACAAGGCGAACACCGCTAGAAGTTGTAGCGCTATCAAAGGAATTGTTTGCTGTCGAATACGAGGTCGCAGTCGTTGTTATCGGGAATATCTTGCCATGCTCTTGAGCAAATGCGCTATACAGCAATGCTGTAGCAAGTAAAACAAACGTGAGTTGTTTGAACAATCGAGAAAAATTCATCCTAACCACGGGAACCTCGTCTAAGATTCATTTTTTGTTACAATTTACAAAAAATGTACTTGCTTTTCAACCCTATTAATCTATCTTTGATTCGGGATGTGCATACTTGGAAATCCTATGAATAGAAAGTTTTTCTTGTTTGTTTTTGCGTTAATTTCGCTCCAATGCACCGTTCATTCGTTGGAGTTGCGTCCATTCGTACAAGCATCTTACGCTCCTGTCAAATTAACTGTAAACAAAAATTTAGATGGAGTCCTGTCCGAAAGAAGAACAGACACGGATCTTATCTTTGAAGGTGGCTCGGAATTGTATTTTTCGGCGGAATACGCCACTATGCGATATGGCTTCGGTGTAGCATATAAGACACCCCAAAAAAGAGGCAGCGAAGAATTTGTCCCCGCAAGCATTCCGTTTTGGGGAACAATCACGTTCGGCAATGTCCGCGAAGAACATATTTTTTCTCCTTATTTGGCAATCAGGCTCGGTTCCATCGCCCCTATCACATCCAACGGAAACTGGTGGGAACGTCCGTTCAATTTTGTCATCAACCCTGGCGTTGGCATCATTTTCCCGTATGGCATAGGTCTTGAAGTCAATTACAACTATACATCCATGCAGAAGTCCTTTGTAGACCAAAAAATGGCTTTCCGCGTGAACTCGCACACCATAGGCGCACAGCTTTCCATTGGCTTCGAACTTATCCGCGACAGAATTTACAGGTCCGAAGAACAGCGCAAGAACAAGAGAGTGTTCGAAGAATCCTACGATTTCGATTCGGATTCCGACGACGATTACGCCGACTACTCCAACGGAAACGCAACCGCAGAAGAACAACCTGCAGCCCCTGCACCGGCCCCAGCCGAAGAACCGGACCCGCTCATGTCCAGCTATCCGGAACCGACTCCCGAACCGGCAGTTTCTAACGGAGCCGAAGATGACGTGACAATCGTCCCGATTAAGCAGGTACAAAAGAAGAAAACGACGAAGACCACCAAGAAACCGGCCCCCAAAAAAGCTCCTGCGAAAAAGCAAGCGCCCAAGAAAACAAAGCGCACCCCAACGAAAAAGCGTTAACAACGAAAAGCCCGGGCCGAATTCCCGGGCTTCATTCTATATTTGACTTGATGGTCATTCTCTTCAACAAGCCCTTTGGCGTACTTAGCCAATTTACACCAGAAGCAGGCCACAAGGCTCTCGACGAATTCGGCTTCCCCGCCGGAGTCTATGCCGCAGGCCGCCTCGACCACGACAGCGAAGGAGCCTTGCTCCTCACAGACAACGGGCCGCTCATCAAAAAACTGCTCGACCCCAAATTCGGCCACCCGCGCACATATCTCGCTCAAGTCGAGGGGCAAATTACCGAAGAAGCCATAAAAAAACTCTCCTCCGGTGTAGAAATCAAAGGTTACCGCACCAAGCCCTGCATCGCCGAAATGGCGACAGAGCCCGAAAATCTGTGGCCGCGCACCCCGCCCGTAAGGTTCCGTGCCAACATCCCCACCAGTTGGGTCCGCCTCACGCTTACCGAGGGCAAGAACCGTCAAGTGCGTCACATGACGGCAGCGGTCGGCTTCCCCACTTTGCGCCTCATACGCACGAAAATCGGCAACATTCCCCTTGAAGGCCTTCAACCCGGGCAATGGCGATTCGTCCAAGAAAAGGTTATTTAAAATAATTTAACATAAGCGAGGAAACTCATTTACCTAGTTTCCTTTGTATATTATTAAGACAAGTGACTTCATTTGGAGGAATTTATGAAAAAAGCGGCTGCTCTTTTACTCCTTACCGGCGCCATCCTCATGTCCGGCTGTTCCGCTCCGAAGGGAATCAATATCAACACACATACCGTGTCCAGCGTAAAGTACGTGACCACCGACCTTCCCGAACCCGTCGAAATCGATTTCGCCATTCTGAGCAGCAAGCCCATCCAATACCATTACGATGTCTACTCCAAGGAATTCAATATTTCCTCTATCACCATCGAGCAAAAAGAACCTGTCGACAAGAAAGTCACGTTCCGCGGAGTCCCCTTCTCCGTCATGTCCAAAGACAAGGAATACGCCGTTCCAGTCACGGCACCGGACTCTGTGCGCATCATGACTTATCTTGACTTCGTCTATAAATCCGGTTCCCGCAAAATGGAAATGCAGGCCAAGGAATACGATGCCGCCAAACGTTACGGCTACGTGTACTGGAGCAAGGACGGCTACGACGAATGCAGCGCCGCTCTCATCACCAACCAGAACAACTTATTCCTGGTGACCATTGCAAGCAAGAAGATGGGTAGCGATGTCGTGGCGTGGGCAAAGCACGCCATCGAAAGCCTCAAGACAAAAGGCAACGACTAAAAATCGTTAAAGTTTGAAATCGAGACCGACACCGAATCCGCGGCTGTCGCGTTTATACACGTCTACACCGTATTCCACTTTCTCTTCGTAATCCTGGTAGAGCGTGTGGAGGTAGCTCACGTTCACGCGCATCCAGTCCGTCGCCCAGTAAGCGAGACCGAACCCGAAACTCGTCGAGGAGATATTGATGTTCATGTCGCTGATGTATTCGTCCTTGATACCAAAGCGAGTCACCTGGACGCCACCACTCAAAGTAAAGCGCTTGAGGAAATCCACCTCTACACCATAGAGGAACTCGTTCGTGTCGTCCACATGGTCTTCCAGATCGCCGCTGAAATCGGCCTTGCTGTCGAACCAGTGATGGTAACCGAGGGCGATGCGCACGTTGTCGAGCAAGGCGTAATTCAGGCCCACCGCCAACAGGGACGGGATGTCGTTGTGATCTTTCTTGCCGTCGTTGAACTGTTCCAGCGGAGTATCGTTCTTCTTGGTGTCGTTTTCCACCTCGATAGAAGTCTTGTATTCGAATTTCGCACCGACCGTGAGACGCTTGTACTGGAAACCGAGACCCACGATAGGAGTAACGCCCCAACCCGTCTGTTCCACATCCAATTCCATGGTCATCTTGTCGTCCATCGTCTTGAACGTCTCCGCGAGCGTCGCATACTGCACCTTCTCTTCTTTGGTCTCGGCCTTCTCCGCCAAAGCCTCGAAAGTTTCGGCAAGGACAGAGGCTTCCATCATTTTGCCATCAGGATTCACGCCGGGCACTGTAGTATTCAGCTGCAGATTCCCGACAGAGCCATCGTAGCTGTTCATCGCGTAGTTGAAGCGGGCACCCGCATAAACAGAGAACATCTTGTTGAACTCGTAGGCCGCACCGAGAGTCGCTCCAAAAATGTAGGAACTCGCCTCGATCGAAACGTCCACAGAACTTGCATCTGTCTTGAGTCCCTTTTCGGTCAGGCCCGCCTCCATCTGTTTGAGCGGAGAAGATGTCAGCGCGTAAAAACTCGGAATGCCTTCGTCAAAGTTTATCTTGCCACCGCCACCAATCACGCCAAGATGGCCAGAAAGAGCGAAGTTGCCTTTGTGCCAAGTCACAAGAGCGCTGGGCAAGAACGCGACAAACGCATCGCCCTTGAATTCTTCACCATCTTTGAAAATCGGGGACTTTTCTACCGTAACACTGCGGCTCTGCCAAAAACTCTGGTTGTTGAGGGAGATATAGAGACCGTCATCCATGAATGCCGTTCCCGACGGGTTCGCGTAAGGGGCGTCCACATCGGTGCTCGCATCGCGCGCTATGCTGCGCTGAAAAAGCACGGACTGGTTGGTGTTTGTGTTGAGGCCACCGGCAAAAGCCATCATCGGGACAACAGCCAAGGCCAAGACACGGGAAGCAATCCCATTTACGCGATATTTCATAATCGCTCTCCTTTCAGACAAAAAATTTATGGCCGATAAGGTAGAAAAGGATTTCCGTTACTTTGCTATAATCCGCTTACTTAATTCTGCCAGTACGAAACATATATCATTCTTGTAATTATTGCCCGTTTGTTATGATTTTCAAAAAATCAATAATAAAAAGTGATTATCACTCAAAAAACAATCTATTAGTCCGCAAAAAATTATAATTCTACATTATCGTCGTAACCGGAAAAGCCATAATAAAAGGAGATTGGTTATGTCTAGAATTAGAGAAGCAGTCATATTAGCACTGGCCATTGTTGGGTTCGGGGCGTTTCTCTATAACGCAATCGTAGACGTCAAGGACAGAGACCGAGTTGTCAATGTACGTGGATTCGCCGAACGCGAAGTCAACGCCGACTATGTAATATGGCCGATTGTATTCAAAGAAGCCGGCAACAATCTTGTCGCTCTCTACGAAACCGTGCAGAGCAAAACAGAAACGCTCGAAAAATTCTTGCTCGAAAACGGAATCGCCAAAGAGGATATCAGCAAAGCATCGCCGGATATCACCGACACCGACAGCGAACTGTACAGTTCCACCAAGCACCCCTACCGCTACCTGGTTGCGATGGTCGTGACAGTCGCCACCAAAGACGTCGACAAGGTCCGCGAACTCATGGGTAAATATGGTGAGCTGCTGAAACAGGGAATAGCCATTAGCGAAAGCGACTATCGCTACCGTAAAATCTACAGTTTTAACGGGCTCAAAGAAATCAAGCCCGAAATGATTGAAGAGGCGAACAAGAACGCACACATCGCTGCACAAAAATTCGCGAAAGATTCCGAGAGCAAACTCGGAAAAATCAAGACGGCAACGCAAGGCCAATTTTCCATCGAAGATCGTGACGAGAACACCCCCTTTGTCAAGAAGGTCCGCGTAGTCACCAGCGTCCAGTATTACCTGAAAGACTAATATTCATATTTCCGCCGCTAAACCGGCTCGGCCATATCCATAAGGGGAGGAAAGGATATGGCCGTTTTTTTTATTGTCTCGTCAAGGTTTTGTACTTGATGGGCTTCGGATTGTCGGCATCTTCGCCGAGGCGCTTGCGACGGTCGGCTTCGTACTCGCTCCAGTTGCCTTCGAACCACACCACCTTGGAATCACCTTCGTAAGCGAGGATGTGCGTGGCGATGCGGTCCAGGAACCAGCGGTCATGCGAGATAATCACGGCGCAGCCTGCGAACTTGAGAATCGCCTGTTCCAGAGCCTGCAACGTTTCGATGTCCAAGTCGTTCGTCGGTTCGTCGAGGAACAACAGGTTGCCCGGCTTCTGCAGGTTCTTCGCCATGAGCACGCGGTTGCGTTCACCGCCCGAAAGCGTGGTGAGCTTTTTCTGCTGGGCGGCACCCGTGAAGTTGAAGAGTCCGCAGTAGGCGCGGCCGTTCATCTTGCGGTCACCCACCATAATCTCGTCGTTGCCGCCGGTGATTTCTTCCCACACGGTTTTGCTGTCGTCGAGACTGTCGCGGCCCTGTTCCATGCTGATGATTTCCACGGTCTCGCCAATCTTGAGCGTACCGCCATCGGGCTTTTCCTGGCCCATAATCATCTTGAACAAAGTCGTCTTACCTGCACCGTTCGGGCCGATAATGCCCACGATGCCGGAGCGCGGCAGGTTGAAGTTCAAGTCGTCGAACAGCACCTTGTCGCCAAAGGCCTTCTGCAAGTGTTCCGCCTGGATAACGATATCGCCCAAGCGCTTGCCGTTCGCAATGTGGATCTGCGCCACCTTGATCTGCTCGCGGGAATCTTCGGCGAGCAATTCCTCGTAGGCCTTGAGACGGGCCTTGCTCTTGGCCTGGCGCGCCTTCGGGCTCTGCTTGACCCATTCCTGTTCGCGAGCGAGGCGCTTCTGCCTGTCGGATTCGCCCTTCTCTTCGCCACGGAGGCGTTCGAGCTTCTGGTCGAGCCACTGGGCGTAATTGCCTTCCCAAGGAATGCCGCGGCCGCGGTCGATTTCCAGAATCCAGTTCGTCACGTTGTCGAGGAAGTAACGGTCATGCGTCACGAGAATCACGGAGCCCTTGTATTCGCGGAGGT
>NZ_CAMZCS010000049.1 GCF_947305105.1 uncultured Fibrobacter sp.
CCGCTGTTGCGGGAATGAGAATCCCGAGTCCTAGGCCACTAGACGATGGGGGCAAAATGCCGCTGTTTTCAACGGCGGCACGAATATAGTAAAATTAGTCCTTATAGTAAAGGTCTAAATTGCTTTTTACAGCAGTGCCATTTTCGATGTTGTTGACATACTGATTGAAGATAGAGGAAGAAGCGAAGCGTGCGCTGTTTTCCTTGTCGTCCTTGACGGCGCTCTTGACAGCAGCTTCATCAGCAGCCTTCTTCGAGACAACCTTCATCATCACGGCACCATCGTTGGCCTGAATGACCGGGCCCCATTCGCCTTCCTTCTGAGCAAGAACAGCACCGGCGAACTTCGGGTTAGAATAACCGAAGCCCTGGACGTAGCCTTCGAGAGAAGTCGTGAGCGTCTGGAAGTTAACCTTGTCGACGGAGATTTCGCTCTGGGTAGAATCGGCGGCCGGCTTGTAGGCCTTCACCTTTTCGGCAACAGAATTGAGATAGTTGGCGCAAGCTTCTCCAGCCTTCTTGCGGGCGAGAGCATTCTTGATGTTGGGTTCGGCGTAAGCAAAGCTACGTTCACCCGGCTTCACGACATCGGTCTTGTAGAAGATGGCAACAAAGTTGTCGTTCTTGAGCACCGGAGAGACGAGGCTAGCTTCGTCCGGGAGATTCTCGTTCGGCCAGGCATAAGCGGTAAGGCCCTTGAGGTAGCCGAGCTTTTCGATAGAGCTTCCACGATCGACCCAGTTAGAAGTGAAGACATCGACGTTGCGTTCCTTGGCAGCAGCGGCGAAATCCTTGCCAGCATCGACATCAGCCTTGATACCGGAGAGAATCCTTTCGAGGCTGTCGACCGTCTCGGAAGAGGCGTTCACGACGAGGAGGATATGACCGGCCTTGATTTTCTCGGCACCCGTAGAATCCTGGATCTTGCCGTAAGACTTGATGATGTGGAAACCGAAGCGAGTACGGATCGGAAGAGAAACTGCGCCGGAATCAAGAGCATAGGCAGCGTCTTCGAATTCCTTCACATAAGTTCCCTTGGGCATGTAGTCTTCGCTCAGGAGGCCGCCCTTTTCGGCGGAAGCGAGGTCTTCGGAAGAGACACGGGCCAAGTCTTCGAACGTGGTCGCGACAGAGGAATCCGTGAGCTGGTTGTAAATGGTCATCGCATAGTCCTTGATGCGTTCCTCGTCACCGGTAGTGGCGGCAACAGGGATGCTTGCAACCAGGAACCTGGCGGCGTCATCGGCAACATAGAAGCTATCCTTGTTGGCTTCGAAATAAGCCTTGGCAGAAGCATCATCAATGCTTTCGGCAGAGACTTCAAAAGCGGAATTAGGAACGACTGCCACCTGCAGTTCGACCTGCGTTTCGCGGCGGTTCGCAATCCATTCGGATTCGAGAGAAGTCTGGTGAATGCCGGCACCGACCAACATCTGCAACTGGCGCATCGGGATAGTCGTGTTCTTGAGGTCTTCTTCGTACTGGAGCATCACGCCCCACTGGAAGGCTTCGCGAGTATCGAGCCAGGCATCGTAATCGGCCTTGTTGAAGGTCGAATCCGTGAGGAACTTAGGAAGAGTGGCGATGTAGGCCTGAGCGCGCTGGTTGGCATCTTCCTGGGAAGTCGCCTGACGCTGGATGGAATAGAGACGCTGCTGGGCTTCTTGCACCAGACGGGCGCGAACGGCATCCGGGTTACGCTTGAATTCAGAACGGAGTTCCGCGACAGAAGCCCTGAGGTCGGCCTTGCCATATTCCTTCTGCAGGAGAATCTGGCGGACGAGACCACGGAAGACCTCGTTACGGATCTGCGTGTACTGTTCATCGTTCGGGTGAGCGTCGCGGAACTGGTTTTCGACGATCATCTTGACGCGGGAATCAAATTCGGCATACGTAATCTTGTGATCGTTAACTTCCCCGACCGGGTAGCTGTGAGCCTGGTTGGGCACACGGTCCATGGCCAGGAGGCCCACCGCGATACCTGCGGCGAAAATAACAATAACCCACTTGGCTTTTTCATTTATCCACGTTAACATAGAGAAAACTCCATAAAAAATGACGGGCTCAAATCTAATAAAAAAATTATAAATCGAATATAGATATAGCCGTATAGGGCCCTTTTTTTCTATTTATTGGTCAACAAAAACAAAAAGGACACCAACGGAGTTCTTCCCATGTACGATATTTTGGTCCTAGGCGCCGGAATTTCCGGCCTGTCCGCAGCACTCCACGCCGCAGAAAAAGGGCTTCACGTTTTGATTTTAACAAAAGGGGCCAAGCCGGACGGTTCATCGAACTACGCCCAGGGCGGTATTGCAACCGTCACCGAAAAGACGGACAAGTTCGTATTCCACATCGCCGACACGCTGGAAGCGGGCGCTGGCCTCTGCAAGAAGGAGCCCGTGAACATCCTCACCAAGAGCGGGCCCGCCACCATCAAGCAGCTCGTCAAATGGGGTGTCCAGTTCACGCCATCCCCGACCGACCACTCGCAGTTTGACCTCCACCTTGAGGGCGGCCACAGCCACCACCGCATTCTGCACGCCGCAGACCTCACCGGCAAGGAAATCATGAGGGCGCTCCTCTGCGAGCTACACAAGCAAAAGAACATCGACTACCTCGAGAACTGCTACATCAAGGACCTCATCTGTACCGGAACCGGCAAGGCCAAGCGCTGCATCGGTGCAAAGATTATCCACCAGAAGACCGGCATTGTCGAGAACCTCTATGCGAAGGCGACCATCCTTTCGACGGGCGGAGCTGGACGCATCTGGCAGTACACCGTGTGCCCGCACGACAGTTGTGGCGACGGCATGGCGATTGCCGCCCGCGCAGGCGCTGCCCTCCAGGACATCGAATTCATGCAGTTCCACCCGACAAGCTTGTATGCCCCGCAGCTCAAGAAGCCCTTCCTCATCTCGGAAGCGGTCCGCGGGTTCGGCGGCATCCTCAAGAACTACAAGGGCGAAGAATTCATGAACCAGGTACACCCGTTGCACTCCCTCGCTCCCCGCGACATCGTGGCCCGTGCCATTCACAGCGAGATGATGCGCCTCGGCAAGCCGAACATGTTCATCGACCTTTCCGGCCGCACGCCCAAGGACATCAAGAGCCACTTCCCCCACATCTACGCGAAGTGCCTCGACGCCGGCATCGACATCACCAAGGAATGGATTCCCGTCGTGCCCGCTGCCCACTACATGTGCGGCGGCGTGCTCGTAGACACGTGGTCCCGTACCGAAATCAAGGGCCTGTACGCCTGCGGCGAAGTTGCCGACACCGGTGTACACGGAGCCAACCGTCTCGCCTCCAACTCGCTCTTGGAGAGCGTGGTGTTCGCCATCCGCGCTGTGGACAACATTTGCGGAAGCGGATTAACCAAGGACAAATTCACCGCACCGAGAGCCACTAAAAAAGAAAAGGTCTCCTTCACCAAGGCGGCCTACTGGCGCAAGCGCAAGAAAATACTCCAGGATATGATGTGGGCCAACTGCGGCATCGTCCGCACGGTCGCTGGGCTCAACCAGGGGCTCAAGGTCATCGAAGACCTCGAAGGCGACATTGCCACGGCAATCAAGAACGGCGAAACCGAGAACTTCTACTACCTCGAATTCCTGAACGCACTCCAGGTGTCCAAGATGATCCTGCTCGCCGCACTCAGGCGCAAGGAATCCCGCGGGTTGCACTACATCCTCGACTACCCGAACCTTGACCCGAAGACCAAGCACCAGAGCATCTACCTGAGCGACAAGAAGTAAAATGAGCGAGCTGACGACACCCCGCAAGAACACGAAGCCCTCGAAAATAGGCGGTTACACGCCGACCCAGCAAATTGGTCATGGAGCCATGGGCGACATCTGGCTCTGCCACGACCCCTCCATGGACCGCATGGTTGTCGTGAAGCAGATGCACGCCTCGCTTATGAACCAAGACGACCTCATGCAGCGCTTCCAGCGCGAGGCCGTGATTCTTGCGCACCTGAACCACCCCGTCATCGTCCAGCCGCATGCCCTATGGAAGGAGAAAGACGGCAAGCTTTCGCTCTCGATGGAGTTCGTGCAAGGGAAAAGCCTGCGTGAACTCTTGAACAAGGACAGCCGGCCTCCCGTCTGGGCGGTCATGTACATCATGTACGAGATTCTCTCGGCCGTGGGGCACGCCCACCGCGAAGGAGTCATCCACCGCGACCTGAAGCCAGCGAACATCATGATAGACAAGGACGGTCGCGTACGCCTGCTCGACTTCGGAGTCGCCCACGCCGAGACCGAAGACACGGCCCTCACCATGGCCGGAGCCGTCATCGGGACCGCTGCCTACATGAGCCCTGAACAGATTCTCGGATTCGAGATTACCCCCGCCTCCGACCTCTTCAGCATCGGCATCGTCATGAGCGAAATGCTTATCGGCGAAAACCTATTCCGTGGAGAAAACCTGGAGCAGACATCCAAGCGCATCCAGAAACTCAAACTTTCCATGAAGGCCTTCCCTGACGACGTCCCGAAGCCACTCCGCAAGTTCGTCATGAAGCTCCTCGAAAAGAAGCCCAAGAACCGCCCCGTGTCAGCATGCGATGCGGCCGATCAACTTGCAAAAATGTTACTTCCCTATCCCAGGGACCTCACGCCCTACCTGGCCGACTGGGTTTACAGCACAAGCCAGGATACCGTCTCCGAACTCACTGTCCCCGTCACCCCGAACAGGTCAAAACGCATCTTTGCAACTGGCGCCGTGTCCGGATTTATTCTAGCTTTGGTCCTGGTTACCCTCGCGTACCTCATTTTATAGTATGGGACTTAGGATTTAAATGAACTGGATAGACATAGCAAGCCTCGTCATCATTCTTTCATTTGCTCTAGTCGGGCTATACCGCGGGTTTCTCCGCAGCGTCTTCCGTGTAGTGGCCTGGCTTGTCGGAATTGCCGGAGCCTATTTCTCACACCTGTTCCTCTCCGACTTCGTCATCGAGAATTTTGACGTGTCGTTCTTGGCGGTCAAGCCGATTTGCCTCATCATCGGTTTTGTCGTGCCATTCACACTTGCACAGCTTGCCGGGCATTTTTTGCACACCGCAGTATCCCACACCATCATCAGCAAGCCCAACCGCCTTTTCGGGGCATGCTTCGGGGCACTGAAGGGCGCCATCGTCTGCTTCATCCTGCTCACGATTATCCATTTCTTGCCGCTCAAAGATGGCGACTTTAACGACATGCGCAACGAAGCCGTCGCCTACGATACATACAAAAGTTCACTTGAGTTCATGGGCTACCCCACCGGACGCAAGGAAATCATCAAGAAGGCCGAAAAGAAAGCCGAAGCCATCACGAGTGGTATCGCCGAAAAAGTCACCGACAAGGCAAAAGACGGTGCCGAGCAAATTGCGGACAAGGCAAAAGAAGCCGCTGTTGACGCAGCAGGCAAGGCAATCGACAAAATTTCCGAAAATGCGACACAGGCTGTACTTGCCAAGGACAAGGCCACAGAAAGTGTTGCCAGCAAAGTGGATTCCGTCAAGACGAAATCCAGCGCCTCTAAACTTTAGACTTTAAAGCTACCACTTTCGAAGCGAGCGTTTTCGCGCATTTTTCCGCTTCGGCAATGATTTCGCGTTCGCCGTCGACATGGCGGTTTCGCATCAAGAATTTCCCGTCACAAATAACCGAATCGATCAGTCCGGAATTGGCCGCATACACCCAGTTCGAAGTGAGGTTGAACAAGGGCGACATGCAAACATCGTCCAAACGGACAAGCAAAGCATCTGCGAGAGTCCCCTCGGCAATGACGCCCGCATCGATTCCATAAGCAAGCGCACTAGCGCGAGTCGCCATGTGCAGAGCATCTCCGGCAGGGAGCGTATCCGCCATTCCCTTGACCTTGGCCAGCAACGCGGCAAACTTCATTTCTTCACGCATGTCCAGGTTATTGTTGGACGATGCGCCATCCGTCCCGAGTGCTACTTTCATTTTTGCGGCAAGCATCGCGGGAATGTCAGGAATTCCGCTATTCAGCTTGAGGTTGGAACACGGGTTGAGCACGACCGTCGCGCCTGATTCTGCCATGAGCGCCATATCGGCATCGGACAAGTGGACGCAATGCGCCGCAACGAGCGATTCGTTCAGCAAACCACAGCGTTTGAGCCATTCCACAGGAGAACATCCATGTTCCTTTATACACTGTTCCACTTCGCTTTGCGTTTCGGAGAGATGCGTATGCACAAGCATCCCCTCGGCGCGGGCCACCTCGGCACAGCGCTTCAATAGCGCCTCGCCCACCAAGTAAATGGAATGAGGCATCATGACCAACTTTACACGGTCATTTTCGCCAACGTGATTCCGGGCAAACGCGAAGTTCGCCTCGATTTTGTCCGGAGTCATCAGGTTTTCGGCCATGGTCACGCCAATAGCCGCACGCAGCCCCATTTCCGTCGCCACCTTCATGGTGCGCTCGCGGTGCCAATACATGTCGGCAAAGAACACCGTCCCCGACTTGATCATTTCGAGCGTGGCCAAGCGACTGCCTATTTCAATCTCATCGGGTCCCATCACGGCCTCGAATGGCCAGATATGGTCTTCGAGCCACGGGCGGAGCGGAAGGTCGTCTGCATAGCCGCGTAAAAGCACCATCGCCGCATGCGTGTGCGCGTTGTAGAACGGCGGGAGAATCGCCAAGTCCTTGCAGTCCACCACCTCAGCGTCGGCACATTCCTGCGCAGGGATATCCTTCGCAATCTTTGCAAAACGGTTCCCGTCAATGAGGACATCGGTCCGGGAATCATTCAGGAAAACGGACTGGAGAAGAATCTTGGACATCGTGATTAAAGCAAATCGGGGTCGATAGTGGGTTCGTAACCGGGCTCGACAAAATCTTCGGCGGCAATACCACGCCTGCGGGCAGCCTTCATCTGCTTGATGCGCTTGCGCTCGGCGGCCTTTTCCCTGCGCTGGGCAGCAGTCGCCGCCTTCTCGGCATGGCGCTGGGCACGGGTTTTCCTTTCCTTTAGTTCCGGGAAAACACATTCGTCGAACTGGTCAAGCATTTCGTTATCGGGTTCATCCGCATCATAGCCTTCGTCAAAGCGGATATCCGCATCGAAGTCATGGAAGCCTTCTTCCTCGTCGAACACAGGGGCATCCGCCGGGCATTCCTTCTTCAAGAACTTGAGCACCTTCGCGAAGGGTTCTTCCATCGGGACCTTGAACTTCATCTTCTTGCCCGTCGTCGGGTGGATGAGTTCAATCTTCACGGCCTGCAACAGTTGCGCAGGAGCCATCTCGAGAACCTTCGCGGCAATTTCCTTCATCAGAGGGGGCACGCGGTTCAGACTTTCTTCACGGCCATCATACAGCGGGTCACCGACTACCGGGTGGCCCGTATAGCGGCTATGCACACGAATCTGGTGCGTGCGTCCCGATTCAAGTTGTAGTTCAAGCAAAGTCGCAATTGCAAAGAATTTCTTCGCCACATAATGCGTACGGCTTTCCTTGCCGCCCTTCACCACTGCCATCTTCAGGCGGTTTTTCGGGTTACGGGCAATCGGAGCATCGATACAACCTTCCAAATCTCGCGGGCAGCCCCACACGAGCGCGTTGTAAGTGCGGTGCAGAGTACGGGTTTCCAGCTGGTGCGCAAGGTGCCTGTGGGCGGCATCGTTTTTTGCCACCACCATGAGACCCGGCGTATCTTTATCCAAGCGATGAACAATACCCGGACGAAGCGGACCATTGACCGCCGAAAGGTTTTCCTTGAAATGGTACAAAAGGGCCGCAGCGAGAGTTCCGTTCTGCACGCCGTTGCCCGGATGCACCACGAGATTGCGAGGTTTGTTCAAAACGACTATATCGTCATCCTCGTACACGATGTCGAGCGGGATGTTTTCAGGCTCAAGCGAGCTCGCTTCTTTTTCGGGAAGGCGATCTACCACCACGACCATGCCCGATTCCACACGGAAATTCTTGGATACGGCAGCCCCACCCACCTTCACTTCGCCAGCGGCAATCAGTTTCTGCACGTCGGTACGGGATACATTTTCCATAACACCGACAAGGAACTTGTCAATACGCTCACCGGAATGTTGTTCGTTAACGAGATAGTTCATGGGATAGTGGTTAGTGGTTAGTGGTTGGTGGTTAGTGGTTGGTGGTTAGGAGCTATGAGGTCGCTGCGCTTTGAGGTATGAGGTGTGAGGTATGAAAGTTTCATTGCTCATGGCTCACTGCTCATTGCTGGAGCCTCGAGCCTCGCGCCTTATTTGCTCTTTTTCAATTCTTTAATTTCTTTATGCAATTTTCGCAAGATAACTGGAGATAGGATGACGACTGCAACGCCGACGGTCACGAAGGAATCGGCCACATTGAACGTCGGGAAACGCGTCATGATGAAATCCGGGAAATCGCAGTCGATAAAGTCCACCACCATCTGCATGCGCATACGGTCGATAAAGTTGCCAATGGCGCCACCGATAATCATCACGACACCCAGGCGCGAAAGGAAATCCCTCTTGTCAATGCTACGATAGAACCAGAACAGCACACCGGCAGCGACAATCGATATAATCAAGAAGAACACCCAAGACGGGAGGAACGGCAACAAATCCTGCGGGCGGCTGCTGAAAGCGGCACCCTTGTTGAACACCAGCTGGAACCGTATCAAATCGCCTATCACGGAGATGCTTTCGTGGTTCGGCGCACCAAATTCGTTCGTAAAACGATGTATGCACCACAACTTTGTCAGCTGGTCGGCAACGATACTAAAAATCACCAAACCCAAATGGAACGGCCACTTATTATAAAATTTCACATTCTCGTCGTATTGCATCGTAAACTCGCTAGTGAGAAGCTTTCAGCTTGTTATAGGTTTCGTCAATCCACTTGTTAGAATAGAAATGACGCATCGTGTTCTTGACAATGTTTTTCACATCGTCCCTTGTAATTTTCACCTTCTTGTCCGAGACAAACACCGAAAGCCCGTCGCCGATGAGGCTCAGGTTCTCGGCAGCCATCAACAGCGGCCACAGGCAGAAAAGCCTTGTACGCATGTTGACTCTCGGAATCAATTTTGTGTAGGCTATGGCATCGTCAAGATGTTTCCAAGCCTTTTGAACAAGTTCGCCAAGAGCCGCGGCACAAGATTTCTTGTCGGCACCTTCGGCAAACATATCAAAAGAATGTTCAAAGCCATGACGGCGGCAAATTTCTTCGGGCACAAAACACACCCGGCGCCCGGAATCCTCGATGCAGTCCTTCACGATATTCGTGACCTGCAAGGCGAGCCCGAAACTCACGTCCAGCTGGGCAAGCAGTTTTTCACGTTCGGCGCCAATCAGGCTGGAATCGGCAGCAAAGAGCTTTGTCAAAAGTTTCCCGACAATGCCCGCGACATAATAGCAGTACTCGTCTAGGTCGCTCACGGATTCCAACGTGAACCAGCCGTTCGAGAGAGCCTGTTCCTGCCTGAGTGCGAACTTGGCCATACCTCCGCACATCTCGACAACAACATTGCGCACCGGCGCAGTATACTTCTCGGGAAGTTCATGGAGGAGCGGGACAACGACGGACGCCTGCAAGCACAAGTCCATGTTCGGATCGTCGGAGTTTTTCCAGCTCGCGGGGAGCGCGTCGACAAACTGCCGGATTTT
This sequence comes from uncultured Fibrobacter sp., assembly GCF_947305105.1. NCBI lineage: Bacteria > Pseudomonadati > Fibrobacterota > Fibrobacteria > Fibrobacterales > Fibrobacteraceae > Fibrobacter > uncultured Fibrobacter sp. The sequence goes on from NZ_CAMZCS010000049.1 coordinate 9,631, forward strand.
TTCTTCGGGCAATTCCGCCGATTCAAAAATTCCCGCGAACAGGGAGAGAATACGGCCCTTCTCCGACGCCCCCATCACGGGGTCGTCTTCGACCGTATCGGCAATACGCAGGTACAGGTACGCAAGCAAGATGCTCTTGTGCAACTTGCCCGCGAGGATGTTGATGTTCAGGGCGAATGTCCTGGAAACCAACAACAGCCTGTCTTCGGCGTATCTCCAAGCCTCCCTAGAATTCATTCATTGTCTCCGCATAAAGGTCGGGGGGAATTTTCTTGCTCGCGGCCATCGCATGCACGTACTTGCGGAGGCGGCGATGCTTTTCGGCATAGCGCAACTTCCTGTTGAAGTTCCACGCCGTCCGGTTCAAGATGTCGGCCTCGATCCTCAAGTTTCCCCTACTGTCACTTTCGTAGCAGGTGCGGCGGTATTCCAAGAAATAGGCAGCCTGCAAAAGGCGCCCGATCTTGCGAACAGCCTTGCGGTACAGGACCGAAGCGACAATCAAAAAGAGCACAGCCGATACAGCGCCGATAACTGGCGGGTAAGCGGTAAACTTCCACACGACCCAGACAACGGAAAGCGTCGACAAGACAATGACGGAAAAAGTCCACAATATGCAGCGGAACCGCAAGAAACCAATGTAGGAGCGGTTTTTCGAGGCAAATTCCGGCAAAAAAGCCCATTTACGCCCTTTCCGCATCTGATTGTTCAGATAAAGCGGATAAGCAACCATGCGAAACCAATAGAACAAAGCAATCCATAGCACCAGGGGGACCCAAGTGACATAATTCAAGAAACGTATCAAATCCATGCCCCAAAAATACTAATTTTCAGATATCTCATAAATTTTATCAACAATTACTCCCTAAAAATACTTCAAAATACTACATTTATTACTCTGGGTGTTGATAGATTCGCATCCTAGTTTTCCGGACAAGGAATATTTGTTTATGCAAGTCGAATGGGAAAGATGCCTTAATTATCTTCGCGGGATGCTTTCGGATTCCGTGTACAAAACATATTTCGCACAGACCAAGCTTGTCAACCAAACGACAGGGCATGCCACAATATCCATCCCGTTCGGACTGGATACCAAAGTTTACTCGGCCTACAAAGACCTGATCCGTCTCGGCTGGCGCGAAACCACCCACGACGACTCCCCCATCGAATTTGATTTCCTTTCGCAAGAAGCCATACCGCAATCCGTGGTCAACGCAGGCGAAAACGTATTCAAGGATTTCGCAAAGCCCAGCGTACCGCTTTCCAGCAGCTTCCGCTTCGAGAACTTCGTCCCCGGCGACAAGGCCCAGCTCGCGTTCAACGCAGCCCTCGCCGTAGCCCGTAACCCCGACGGCACGCAGTACAACCCGCTGTTCATCTACGGCTCGTCCGGCCTCGGCAAGACGCACCTGCTGCAAGCCATCGGCAACTATATCCTCGAAGACGACCCGAACAAGCGCGTTTGCTACCTCACCAGCGAAGACTTCTCGCAGCAGTACATGAAGTGCCTCAAGGAAAACCGCGTGACCGAGATGAGCGACTTCTACCGTAACGAGGTGGACATCCTGCTCATCGACGACATCCAGAACTGGACCGGCAAGTACGAGACGCAGAACGAATTCTTCCTTATCTTCAACGCGCTGCACCAGGCAGGCAAGCAGATTGTGCTCACCTCCGATGCCCCCGCCGTCGAAGTCAAGAACCTTTCCGACCGCCTCGTGAGCCGTTTCGCCTGGGGCCTCACCGTGGACATCCAGCCGCCCGATGTCGAGACGCGCGAAGCCATCCTCCAAAAGAAGGCCGAAGAACGCCACCTCGAAATCAGCGACGAGGTCATCCACTTCCTCGCCGAACACATTGCAAGTAACGTGCGCTGCCTCGAAAGCGCAATCATCAAGCTTACCTTGCAAGCAAGCCTCATGAACCACGACATCGACATGAGCATCGCTCAGAAGGTCGTCGCCGAAATCGCCCCGACACTGCGCCGTCGCGTTAGTTTGGACGCAGTCCTCCATGCCGTGTCGCAACATTACGAAGTTCCCGAATCCAAGCTCACCGAGCCCGGCCGCGGCACCAAGGAAATTTCCAAGGCACGCCAGGTCGCCATGTTCCTCATGCGCGAATGCTCCTCCATCAGCTTGCAGAGCATCGGTTCGCGCTTCGGCGGCAAAGACCACTCCACCGTCGTGCACGCCATCAAGAGCGTCAAGAAGGAAATGGAGACCGACCCGAGTTTCGCCCGCCTCATCGAGAGCTTGAAGAACTCCATACACGACTAGAAAGTCGGACTAGTTCGCTATATCCATCAAATCGTAGTACATGAGCCGCGTGTGCGGGTCATTGTCCTCGGCGTTCATGAAATGGAACCCGTTCTTTTCGTAGAAAGGAACTGCATTCAAGTAAGCATCGACCGTCAAGAAGCGACATCCTGCCTTATTGTCCAAAGCGAACAGGGACTTAATATAGTCGAGCACGCCGGAGCCAATCTGTTGTCCCTTCACTTTTTCGTCAACACCTAAACGGCAGAGTTTTATCGCAGGATAGCTTTTTAAGCGTTTCTCATTAGGAAAGCCCCGCTTTCTACGGAAACGGTTGAATTCGGTTTTGTCCTTGAAATCACTAGTAGCAACCTTATCATTTGCAAGGCTACAGTAGGCATATACTTTACTTGCATCGTCTGCATTCACGCAAGCATAATTCACCGCAAGCAAATATTTTTGAAAGGTTGCCGCACGATTAAGGATGAAGTCGTTTAAATCTTTGTCACCACAGTCAAAATTCTTGACGGCATCAGAGGATTTTAAACGAATGAATTTAAATTGACTGCGTTCTATACCTGTCTGAAGCATGGATCAACACCTCCGTTAGCCTCTTCGCGGGCGCGTTTTTCGCGCATTCCCTCTTCATAGGCCTTCTTGAAAATTTCGTAATTCCGCAGGCGACGGGCACGAAGTTCCGGAGGTTCCGGGTGCCGCTCTTGCATACGGGCTAAAAACCGGCGAGCATCCTCGCCGAACAAAATAGGAGTCTCTCGAATTTCGCGAGCCATTTACCCTCTTTTGTTATATGTCCATATATCAATCTAGCCAAAAGGCCAAGCGGCAACCGTCAATTTGGTTCCAATACAAAATATACCTAAATCAGAAAAGAAAAGCAAGAGAATTGGAAAGAATCCTTTTTTATTAATAGGAGACTCCCCACCATTAAATTTTCAAAAACCGTTCTTATGGGACATTGTTAGGTATTATGCCATATTCACGAGCAAGATCAACCTTAACAATATAGGACTCTCCAGATTCAAAATTTCCGAGTTCTTTTTGCTCAACAAATTCATCAATTCCAAAATTATTGGCATCCGCGAATGATACATTTTTATCACCAATCCATGTCGTTTCAACAAAATCAATTATATTCCCGTCTTTTTCTGTTGCCCATCCGGTAAACGCATGATTAGCTGTTATTACAATGCGCACATCAAATCCAAGATTTTCCAATATTGACGCAAAAAGAACTGCAGTTTCAATACAAATCCCCTCTTTTTTTCTAAGCGTTTCTACAGGATAATTAATTCTCTGACCAATACTTGCCGACCCACTACTTTGTATATATTTTATACCTCGCGATTGAAGGACTTCAAATACAGCTTTTACAACTCGCTTTAAACTGAGTTCCACCGAAGCATCATCAGAATACTTCTGATAAACAAGCAATTCCCCATTGGGAAGTTTCTTGGCAACTTCACCAACCATAGCAGAAATTGAATCTGCCGTTGGCGTCACAAATACACTATACCAATATGGTATTAATATTTCTGGATATAATGAATACCTAGAATCGAACGCCTCTTCTAGCGCTCCAAAATTTTGCATAGGATGAATCGTTATCGATTTAGTGGCAGAATAAAACAAAATTTTATTGTCATTTTCAAGAGCATAAGCCTCTATATGACGTTGTGTCTTTTTTGGCGACTTTAATGCGTATAGAGCATCCTCATTAAATGTAAACAATGGTGAACGAATTATTAATGTATCGGGATCAATCACATCCGTAATTGTAGATGTATCAGAAAATCCTTGAATCCATGATTTGACCATTATCTTTTTATGAGAACATAACTCCTTTGAAATAGAATCACATAAATTAGCGAGAATAATGGGGAAAGGCATAGGAATCGTTGACGTATCACCATTTTCATCGAGATAAAAAAAACTCTCATACATTAGCGAATACTGATTTGCAAAAGCTCCATAAACATCTGTTTTTGCAAATTCATCTACATCTTCAGCATATAACGTACGAATAACACTTTGATCCGTTTTACTCATGTCCCTATCAGATTTTGCATTGAGGCTATCCCTTAGGGATTGAAGAACTTCGGCAATTGAATCCTTATTAATCTCAGATTTCGTTTCGTTTGTTTTTTTATTAAGACTGTCCTTTAATGAATTAGTCACTTCCTGACGAATAGCATTCGTTAAAGAATCTACATTAATAGCATTCTTATCGTCTGCAACCGGTTTTTCGTCTTTAATTTCAACAACACCGACGCTATCTCGACCGTCAGATTCAGAACACGCCGTCAAATAGACACTCAGCGCAAAGGTTGTCATCGCAATTGACTCTTTCAAGAAATGCAAAACGCAATTACGCATTCTTGCCACCTTTCGTTCTTCACTTGTTCTAAACTGAGCCATAAGGACCTCCCTTAATTTTTACTTAGGAGTTTTTCTTGTCCAACAGAGGCTCAAACCTGATATAAAAAAAAGGCGCGAGTCGCCGCATCTACCACTCTGAGGCTCAGCAAAGCCCTTACACGATAAACGCAAACGACCCACGCCCCAAAAGGGCTGTTGCCAAGACCATTCAGTCAAAACCAGCCCAAAGGCCGGCACGGCAAACCGAGGCATATCACAAAACGACATACCTGCGTGAGCGTTCGCCTTGTCCTCGTGTAAATGAAATTTGCTGATTTCAGAGTGAGAACAAGAGCAAAACTCTTTTTTCATACAGAAATATACATTATTAAGGAAAAAATGCATCCCTAAAACAGCCTCCGCATCCCAAAATAATTCTACATTGCACAATACCACCCCACAAGCGAGGGCGTCCATGTTCCAACTGAAAAAGACCTGGTCCATTCTTGCGTCATTCATCCTCTGCGCTCAGGTTTTTCTCGCCTGCAGCGATTCAGACTCTTCTTCCGTCGACAAAATTGTTGAACCGCAGCCCACGTCGTCCGAGATTGTCGAGTTGCAGTCCTCATCGTCTGGGCTGCTCTCATCGGCACAAACAGAGGAACAGCAGCCCGCATCGTCCGAGACGGTAGAACAGCCGACCTCGTCGTCCAAAACGGAACGACCCCACATATTCACGATAGACAGTGCCGGGATTCACACTATCATCATGGGCGACAGCGCAGGCCAGCTCACATCCAGCGACCTGTATCTGGACTGTCCGACAGACATCTTCTTGAACAAATTTCAAATGGGCGATATCGTGACCGTGGCGATAAACGGATACGACACCCTCGAAATGCCGGTCGTTGAATCCGCCTACGACGTGCCCATCGCGGGGTTCGCTCTAGTAGCCATAAAGGATTATGATTATCTCATCTTGTCGGTCCATTACGGCCACATGTCAAACATTCTTAAAATAACCGATGTTGTAATTCCCATAGAAGTCTCCATATCCATGAAGGAAAAAGGCGGCTTCCTGTTCGGCCTTGGAATTCCCAATATCGAGAACATGGTCTACAATGCAGAAAGCTATCCCGACCTTTCCGCCGCAGAATATGCAAACTTCAGGGAAGTTCGCACCACGGGTATGGGTGAAAACAAGCTCTACCGCTCTTCCAACCCCATTGACCCCGGTCTCGGCCGTAATCTCTACGCCGACTCGCTTGCGAAAAATGCGGGAGTCACCACGTTCATCAACCTGTCAGATTCGGAGGAGTACGCCAAATCCTGCCAGAACTTCGACAGTTCCTATTATGCGACACAGAACATCATCTTCTTGGATTTACCCGTATACTTCTTTTCCCAGCATTTCAAGGATGGAATTGCCACAGGATTCCGCTTCATGATTGAGCACGAAGCACCGTATCTGGTTCACTGCACCTATGGCATGGACCGCACAGGCATTACAATCGCCGTCCTGGAAGCGCTGATGGGAGCGACCACCGAAGATCTCCAGGCAGACTACGCAAAGACATTTAGCAACTACTTCAATGTCGTCGACAACAAGCAAGTCGCCTTGAACGAAGAACAGGTGGACTTCTTCAGGGCCGTCGTCATCAGGAATCTAAAGGCGGTCTATCATGCCGTGGGAATAGACGTCCCCGACACCGAACCGATTGACTGGGCCGCAGCTACAGAAAAATACCTGGGAAAACTCGGAATGACCCCAGAGGAAGTTTCCGCATTGAAGGACCGGCTGAAATAATAATTGAAATTAACGATAAACCGCCGTTAGCCCTGCGAGGTCTCGGCGAACTTCAGGTTCTCGTAGTTCTTGACAGCGAGATTTAGGCGGTACTCGTTGGGGAACAAGCAGACAAGGTTACGTTCCTTGTCCATCATGCAGTCCATCGCGTATTCCTCGGCGAACTTGCCCATGTCTTTCTCGGGGCCCGACACCCAGCGAATTCCATGAGCCGGAACGCGGTCCAAGGAAACATCGGCACCGTATTCGCTCTGTAGGCGGAACTTGAGCACATCGAACTGCAACTCGCCCACCACGCCAATCACGGGGATGGCCGACTTGAGCGGTTCGTAAAGCTGGGTCGCACCTTCTTCGGAAAGTTCGGCAAGGCCCTTCGCCATCTGCTTGCTCTTGAGCGGGTTCAACAAAGTAACGCGGGCAAAATGTTCCGGAGCAAAGTCCGGGATGCCGGTGAAGTTGATCTTTTCGCCATCAGTCAGCGTATCGCCGATGCGGAAGAGTCCCGGGTCATTGATACCCACGATATCGCCCGCCCAGGCGTGGTCGATGACTTCCTTGTCCTTCGCGAGGAACGCCGTCGGGGCGG
>NZ_CAMZCS010000050.1 GCF_947305105.1 uncultured Fibrobacter sp.
CGCACGAAGTGCGTGATTCTTTTCACTAGCCTCTATTCTCTATTCTCTATTCTCTATTCTCTATTCTCTATTCTCTATTCTCTAGTCTCTCAAAGACTCACTGCTCATTGCTCGTGCCTCGAGCCCCTTGGTTTCTTTTTTTTTTCTTGTGCATGGGGGGGATATTATGTACTTTCAAAGTACAGTAAACTTGTTCGCGCAAGGAGTGACTATGGACTGCAGGATTCTTGTACGGTTTGTCGGTGTCGAAGCCGACTTGAATGCCTTGTGGGACGCTTTCATGGAGCAATTCCCCGAGGCCGAGCTTCCGAGTGCCGATTCTGGCGAATGGTATTCCGTCGACGAAGTGATGATGGACGAATACGAGTGCCGTTTCGAGGAACTGCCCGAAGGCCCCCTTGTGGCGGTGGATGGCTGCCTGCTTGTGGAAGAGGCTCCGCCAGAGGATGTCCTGAGCGATTTGATGGAACAATTCGAGCGGGTTTACGGGATTTTCAAGTGGTCTACCGTCGAGGTGGGCTATGGTTGTGGCTCCAGTGAGGGCTGGGGCGAATTCAACCCAGATTATGCCGATAACGGTTCCGACGAGGCCAACGAGATTTCGGAGGCTGTCCTTGGGTTTTAGTTGAAAGGCTGTGCGTTGTGTCACTTGCGTTTTCAACGAAAAAAATCTAATCTTACAGGAGGTTTGGCGGTCGGGTGTCTGGAGGTTATATGAAGTTATTGCGCTTTTTACCGGTGTGTCTTGCGGCTGCCGTCACATTTTCCTATGCGGTCCTCGATTTGCCGAGCGCGCAGCCCAAGGTAGACGCGTCTTACTGGAATGCGGCGCTCGATAGCACCTGGCAGGGCATGATCCGCCGCAACATTAACCCCTACAGTGCCGGTGCGGGCCTTATTCACCGCCCCAAGAGCGAAACTCCGGGTGATGCCGTGAGCGAGGGCGTGGGCTACGGCATGTTGGTCGCCCTCTATGCAAATGACCAGGCCTCCTTCAATAAAATGTGGGAAAAGGCGAACGAGACCATGTGGAATGGGGATTACCATGACTGGCACATGGACCCGAGCGGCAATATCCCGATGGAAGGCCATGGTGCCGCGACTGATGCCGAAGAAGATATCGCGCTGGCCTTGATTTTTGCAGATAAACTTGTTTCTGCCGGAAAGTGGACTGCCTATACTTCAACTTCGCCCAAACTTCAACAAAAGACCTATGCGGAACAGGCCCAGAATCTCCTGAATAAGATGTGGGACACGAAGCAGATTCGTTCTGAAGGTATTGTTGCGCCGGGTGCTGGCTGGGGCGGTTATGAATTCGTGAACCCCGGGTATTTCTCCCCGGCCTGGTACAAGGTGTTCGAAAAGTTCGACAAGTCGGATGCCAATCGGTGGAAAACGGCTGTCGACAAGTGCTACGAGATTATTTCCAAGAGCCCCGGATACAGCATGGGCATGGTTCCCGACTGGATGACGCCGGAAGGCGGCTGGGTCGGTTCGGAAGGTCTTGGCTACAACGCTTACTTTGAAAGCCGAGCCTTCTTCAAGGATGCTATCCGCATTCTGTGGCGCGTGGCCATTGATGCCATTTGGTTCGACGAAAGCCGTGCCAAGGAATTTCTCAAGAATGCGCTGAAGTTCATCAACGACAAGGGTGGCCCCTCTGCCGCGAACTTCTACCAGATCGAGAAGGCGGGCGAACTTTTGCCGGCCGAGGACAAGTGGAAGGAATTTAACGACTCGAAGAACGAATCGACATGGCGCTACCGCAGGGAACATAGCCACCTGACGATTGGTATGTGGGCGACTGCGGCGATGGCTGTGGGCGAGGCTGCGGACAGGATTGCTTTCAGCGAGGAAATGGCCAAGTTCTACGAGGGCGGCGATTATTTCGGGCTCGCGCACGATACTTCTGCGGCGCTCGAAGACACTCTGCATAACGAGATGTACTTTGACCAGTTCCTGGCCTGGTTCGGGACTTCACTCATGAGCGGCTTGTTCGTGAACGTGGTCGATGCCGTCGACAATCCCAAGACTGCGACTCCGGGCGATTCCTCGTCGTTGACGAAGATTCCCGAAGTTCCGGTGGATTCCGATACGGTCGTTGTCGATACGTCGAACCATCAAGATTCTGGCAAGGGCAATGGCTCTGGCGACGACAAGATTGTCGCAAGCCCGTATGCCGTCTCTGGTGCGGTCCAACTGGTTCAGACGGGAGAAGGATTCTTCTTCACGGCGACGCACAGTGTAAAGTGGACCGTGTACGGCTTGGATGGTCGCATTGTGGCGACTGCTACCGGCAAGAATTTTGCCTGGAGCGCGAAGGATATGCACGGCATATTCGTTGTCAAGGCGGTGAGCCGCGGAATCCGTTACACGCACAAGATTGTAACGCACTGACGTTGAAATTTTGAAAGTTGCCCCATTTTGCTATATTGGGGAACATGCAGAAAACAGACGAAAAAATGCACGATGCTGCGGATATGCAACCGAAACCTGTGAAGGATTCGGTTGTTGTCACCCGCGATATAGTCCACCCTTCCGACGTGAATGCACACGGAATCGTGTTTGGCGGTTACATGATGTCGCTTTTGGACAAGGCGGCGTGCATTGCCGCGTTTACCCATGCGGGCAAGAAGGTGACCACGGTCGCGATGGACGGCATCCGCTTTTTCAAACCGGCCAAGGTGGGAACAATCCTCACGATTCGCGCGTCCGTGAATCGCGTGTTCAATTCGTCCATGGAAATTGGTTTGAAGGTGATGGGGCTTGATCAACTCTCGTCGGAAGGCGAGCAGCTTATTTGCCGAGCCTACATGACCTTTGTCGCTGTCGATGCAGAGGGCCACGCCCTCGCTGTGGCTCCGGTTGTACCTGAAACGCCCGACGAAATTCGCCGTTACAACGAAGCTCTTGTCCGCCGCGAGGCGAGAATCGCCTTGAGCAAGTCGCTCACGGCGCGCTAGACTGGCTTGTTTTTCGGGTCTGTCGCTTTTTTCCTGTCGACCCAGACACTTTCGTTGAACAGTTGGCCTTCGCTGAGGCCGTATTTCTCCTCGACTCCGGCTTGTGCGATGGCGGCGTCGATACTTATGTTGCCACGGATGGCGGCGACGTAGGTCTGTATTTTGCGGCGCGCGATTTCGGGGGATTCGTCGAGCAGTTCAATCCTGAAATGGTTCACGCCCGCGGCAGTGAGGCGCGGGAACAACTTGAGTGCGGATTGCGGTTTGCCTACGAACAAGGTGTTGCGGCATTCGGCGTCGCTCTGCAAGAAGTGTTTTTCGCCTTTGTGGTCGAGAATTTCCACTTTGTGTTGCGTGCAGATTTTGCCACATTCGGGGAAGCGGCGGCCGTCGGTGAGCGCCCTTGCGAACGCACAGTATTCGGAGTGGAATGCCGGCATGTACTGGTGGAGTGCCAGTTCCAGGCGGCCAGCGTCGATATTGCCGAGCAAGTCGAAAAGTTGTGTGCTGTTCAGGTCCCAGGAGGGGTGGAGCGTTTGCAGCCCTTGGTCGAGCAGCCATTCGTAGCTTAGGCTGTTTGCCGCGTTGAGGCTGTAGTCGCCGTGCAGCGGGATGCCGCTCCCGCGCAAGATGGCGAGCGCTCCGAGGCTCCGTACTAGGGCAAAGTCGGGGGCGAGGCGCAGGATATTCTTGAGGTAATGGTTTTCGCCGGGCTTGTGGATGCGCAGTGTCGCCATTCCGGCTTTCAGCCCGAGTTCGCGGATTTGTTCCAGCGGCTCATCGTACTTGACGCCCCAGTCAAAATCCATGATGGCGCTGTCGATGTCGAGCCCGCGTAGCGCTTCGATTTGGTTGGGGCGGCGGACGAGCACGGAGATGGTTGCCGGGGTGTGCGCGTTTTGGGCTTGCTTGTGGGTGGAAGCGTGTGCCAGGAGGGCGCGGCCGCGCGCCGCATCCGGCGCGCTGGCGGCCATCGACATCCGGGAGTCGTCCATGGCCGCCGTCGCCTTTTGGCGAAGGCCGCGCAGCACTTTCCCGGGAACGAAGGCGTTGGCCGGAACGCGGATGTCCAGCGAATGGGGCGCGTATGCCGTCGAGCCGAGGGCGGAAAGCTCTTTTTCGGCCAGCTCGCGGAAGTCGCGTTTTTTGCCGTTCGCACTCTCTGCCGTATCGCGGCTGGCTTCCACGGCGATATCGCTTTCGACGGAAATCTTGTGGTCGGCGTCGTCGAACATCGTAAGGCGCAGCGGTTCCCCGATTTTTCCGCTCAGGACGATGTCGACAGGGATGCGCCTGCTTTTTTCGCGGTCGGCGAATGTGTGCTGGAGTTCTTTTTCGAGGGCGGGGGAGTCGTTGCGGTATGCCTTCATGCCGGGGGCGACTTTGCGCAGCTCGAAATTCCTGCCGAATTGCAACATCAATTTGCCGTTACGTTCTATCACGCCGTACAGGCGGCTCCCCAGGCTCAATCCGTTTTTCGGGTTCTCGAAGAGGATGCCGTCGCCTTGGCGGGGGAGTGCCGTGACGCCTCCATCGGGCGTGGAAACGGTGATGCTGTCCCGTTCTATGCGGGAAACTTCGCCCAGGTATTCGCCGTGGTGGTTGCTGAATGTCCCGTCGACGAGTGCCTGGTGGTCGACTCCGTCGAGCCAGCCGGTAGAAAGCCCGCGCGAGAACAGGACCTCGAGCGGTTCCATGTCTGTAGCGGGGAGTTTATCGTGGGTGTCGAGGGATTTTTTGTATGCCTTGGCGACTGCGGCCACGTATTCGGGGCTCTTGAGGCGGCCCTCGACTTTAAGTGAATCGATGCCGATTTCTTCGAGGTCGTTAAGTCTAGGCAATGCACAGAGGTCGTGCGGGCTGAAAAGGTACTGCGCATTGGTGTCGCGGTATTCCTTGCCGTCTACGAAAATGCGGTAGGGGAGCCTGCAACTTTGGGCGCACTGGCCTCGGTTCGCGCTGCGCCCGCCAAAGTTCTCGCTGGTGAGGCACTGGCCCGAATAGCTCACGCAGAGCGCCCCGTGTACAAAGACTTCGAGTTCGAGCGGTGTCGCTTCCTTGATGGAGGCAATTTGTTTTAGGGAGAGTTCACGGGCCAGCACGGCGCGGTTGAAGCCCAGTTGCGATGCGAAATTGACGGCTTCGGCGCTGGCGAGCGTCATCTGCGTGCTCGCATGGATTTCCTGGTCTGGCGCGATGGCCTTTATGAGCCGTGCAAGACCGATGTCCTGGATAATGAATGCGTCCGGCTTCAGTGCGATGAGTTTTTCAAGGAATTCGGGCAGGTCGCGGATTTCGCGCTCGAATACGAGAATGTTCATGGCGAGGAACGTGCGCACTCCGCGCACTCTCGCATAACGGATCATTTCTTCGACGTCTTCGAATGAAAAATCTTCTGTGCGTCCACGGGCGTTCCAGTGGGGGACGCCGTAGTAGACTGCATCGGCCCCGTTCTGGATGGCGGCTTCTAGCATATCCCGCGTACCCACGGGCAACAGTAATTCCGGTCTCTTCACGATTACAATGATAGAAAAAAACTACATTTGGACCATGATGAAAAAATGGGCCTACCATGTGTTGTTGATTTCGTTTTGTTGCTGTGCGTCTTCGGCGCTGCTGGCGTGCTCGGATCCAGAAAAGGCTGCCGAGGTCGAGAGGCTTTCTATCCGCAACGAGGCCCTGAGGCGTACCGTGGATTCGCTGCAAGACGAGGTGAATATCCTCAAGGCGCAGAGCGATTCGGTCAAGAATGAACTCAAGTCGCTCGACATGCACCGCTAAGCGTGTTCTTTATACAGTTCCTTAATTAGAACGCTAGAAAACTTTTTCGAGCCTTTCGATAATTTCGTCTATGGGCGTGAAAGCGCACATGGGGAGGCTGACCGCCTTTTGGCTGGCCTTGTCGGCGGCGTTTTCTGCATAACGTGCGGCAAGTTCTGCAAAGCAAGGCTGCCTGTGCAGTGGCATGGGGTAGTGGATGCAGTAGGGGATGCCCGCCTTGTCCAATGCCGCGACAAAATCTTTTCGGTTGTCTACAAGCAACGTGTATTGGGCGTAGGTGCTCGTGTTGCCATCGGCGATTTGCTGCGGGGTGAGCCCTTCGATGTTGGCGAAGAAGGCGTTGTAGCGTTCGGCGATGGCCTTGCGTGCCTTGAGTTCTGCATTCAGGTGGGCGAGCTTGACGCGGAGGACGGCGGCCTGCAAGGCGTCGAGCCTGCTGTTCATGCCGGCGGCTTTGTGGAGGTAGCGTTCCTCGCTGCCGTGGTTTGCGAGCATGCGCGCTTTTTGGGCGAGTTCCTTGTTTGCGGTGAAAATGGCCCCGCCGTCGCCATAGCAGCCGAGGGGCTTGCTCGGGTAAAAACTGGTGATGGCCATGTCCCCGAAGGTGCATGCCTGTTTTCCGCATTGCGTGGCCCCGAAGGCTTGCGCGGAATCTTCGAGGAGCCAGAGCCCGTGGCTTTTGGCGATTTGGCGGAGTTCTGCGTATGGGGCGCACTGGCCGAAGAGGTTGACCGCGATGATTCCGCGCGTCAGCGGGCCGACCAGGGATTCGACGCTTTCGGGAGAAATCTGGAGGGTGTGCGGGTCGATGTCGGCAAAAATGGGGGTGGCACCGAGCCTCGCGACACATTCTGCCGGGGCGATAAAGGTGAAATCCGGAACGACGACCTCGTCCCCCGGTTGGACGCCGAGGGCCGATAGGGCGATGGTGAGTGCGTCGGTCCCGCTGGCGCAGGTGACGGCGTTTGTCCCGGTGTAGGCGGAAAGTTCTGCTTCCAGTGCGGTTACTTCTGGCCCACCTATATATATTCCGCTGTCGAGGACTGCTTTCTCGGCTTTCTCGAGCTCTTCTCGGTAAGCGTCTCTTTGGGCCTGGATGTTCACGAAAGCAATCATGCGGACAAATATAGAAATGCAGCGCTTTTAGGTGGGAGTGGGGGTAAAAAGTGCGAAAAATGTTCGTAAATTGTCTTTTTTTGCCGCTCCCCTTGAAATTCCCAATTTTTTTACTAACTTTGTGCCAACATTTTTAAGTAGGTTTTCACCCGGAGAAATAAGGTGCCTCAACATAAATCTTGCAAAAAGCGTTTGCGTCAGGCCGAGAAGGCCAATGCCATGAACCGTTCCGTTCGTTCCGCCATCCGTTCGAGCCTCAAGGTCATCCGTACGGCTGCTTCCAAGGAAGAAGCCCTCAAGGAAATGCCGAACCTGTTCAGCATGCTGGACAAGGCTGCTGCCAAGAGCCGTGCAGGTTTCAACGCCAATCGCGCTGCGAACTACAAGGCCAAGGCCGCCAAGGTCGTCAACGCCCTTGCTTAATTTCTAGGTCTCCTAGTTGTTTGTTCACGAAACCAGCATGCCGAGCGTGCTGGGTTTTCGTGTACCTATTTTTGTAAGTTTTTTGGCAATTTTGGCCAATATTGTAAAAAAAACATTCTCAGATTGCGAATTTGGCCTTTAATCGGGCTTTTTTTTGTCGCTTTTTTAAAAAAAGTGTGATAAATTGTAACATTGCTCACATTTGTGAAACATTTTACTATTTTCAAGTCCGTGAATTTAGCGAAGACGACTATACATTTTCAGAATTCGACTCGCTCGATAACAATCCATTTGCCGGAATTTTTGTTCCGTGCAAGTTCTTGGATTAAGGTTGTCGTCCTTATCGGAGTTGCGCTCTTCGCTATCCAGTTCGTTTCCATTTCCTTGTACGATGGCCTGCTTTCGCAGGGGCTTTCTAGCCGCCGTGGTTTGGACCGCGACCTCACCAAGATCCAGGAGACGGTCGACTACTTGTCCATGACTTCGGATGACTTCTACAGGGACGAGCGCAGGTTGCATGCGCGTTATGGTTTGCCTGTGCCGGACGAGGGCACCCGCGAGATGGGTACCGGTGGTGAAATCGCTTCCGATTCGCTTCTGCTCCGTGGCATGTCGCCGGTCCTTGAAAAGGCCGCTGTGCTTCAAGAAGAAACCGACCGCTTGAAGAGCAAGTTCTACAATAACGGCGAGTCGTTCTCCTCCCTTACGAATTACATCAACCAGAGGCAGACTATTTGGCGCTTCGTGCCGTCCATTTGCCCGACGCAGGGGCATTATGCTTCTTCCTTTGGCCCGCGTGTCCACCCTGTCACTGGCGAGGTGGGCAAGATGCACAATGGTATTGATATCGGTAACGACCGCTGGACTCCGATTTTTGCATCGGCCGATGGCGTGGTCGAAATCGCGAAACTTAGCCCGTCTTTCGGGAATTATGTCTTGCTGGATCACAGCAACGGCCTCAAGTCCGTTTACGCGCACATGCAGATGTATGTCGTGAAGCCGGGCGAGTTCGTTCGCCGCTACCAGCTTATTGGTTATATGGGAAATACCGGCCTCTCTGTTGGCCCGCACTTGCATTACGAAGTGTGGGAGAACAACCATCCGGTAAATCCGCTTGCCTATATTTTGCCTAACGACCACTCGGTCGAGTAGGTGCCTTCGCTGCCAGTTTTCTTGGCGCTGGTCTGACCGGCGGCAGTGAGGGGCTCCCCACGGGGGAATATTGAAATTCATTCCATTCTTGCCGTCGCTGGCGTTTGCCTGCCCGATGTTCGTGGAGTTTTTCCCGGACCCGATCGATGTCCGCGACGATGAAGGCGAGTTCTTGGAAATTCGCCTTGACGATTTTTCGGCCGACAGCCTGTTTGTGGCTTTCGAGGCCAAGCCCGCGCTCTCCTTTGCGTACCCAGCGGGCTCGAGGTTCGTGCTAGTACACGATTCTCTGCATTGTCCCGATATCCCGAATGTCTCTTGCGGTTCACTCGGGAGCCTTTCCATGCCCAATTCGCGCGAGACCACTTGGAAATTGTGGGCCGGTGCGTGTTCGGATTCTATTGTGCTCCCCAAACCCAAAGCGGGGTATGCCTTCCAGAGGGTGCGCGAGACAGACGAGTGGGCTTTTAGCCGGGGGACGCCCGGGACGGCGGATTCGGATTACGAAGCCGGTTTTGACGACTGTGGGCTTTCGGGAATCAAGGCGGAACATGGCGAGGGGGAGTGGGCGCTTTCGGGGTGGCTATCCGGTTGCGATTCGTCGACGCTTTTTGTGGAATCGCTGAATCTTGCAAAGCTGGGTGGGTGGCGCCACGACACGCTTGCCGTGACAGGGGCATTCAAGCTGAGGTTGCGCGGGGATGCCGTGTGGGCGAGGCTGCGCCTGCCCCGCGACGAGGCTCCGTCGAACGATTCTCTGGATACTCTGCTTTTGCAGCGCGGGAAGTCCCCGCTCGTGATTTCGGAAATTCACCATTGCCCAACGGAACCTGAGCCGGAGTGGATTGAAATCTACAATGGGTCGCGCTATGCGCTGCCCCTTTCGCGGGTGGTGTTTCTCGACCGGAGCGGTTACCTTTCGGATTCTATCCGCCCCTACGAAAACGTGCTCGTGACACGCGATACCCTTGCGCTTCGGACTGCTATCGGTTTTGGTGACGTGAGGATTTTGCAGGCCAATTTTGGTTACTTGGGCAATACGGGCGGCTCCGTGTTGCTCGCGGTGGACAGTTCCGTGGTGGATAGCGTTGGTTGGGACAAGAATACGGCAAAGTGCCCTGCCGGTTTTAACCCGCGTACGAAGCTTGTGGAAAATACGCCCGGTTTTTTGGGTTATGCTTCGCAGTCGTCTTTTAGCGACAAGCCGTTCACGTATACGCTGACTTCGCGCGTTGTGCGGCGGCGGGGGGAGGTGCTGCGCGTGCGGGTGGAGAGCGAATTTGCCGTTTCGCTCAAATTGCTTGATTCGGCCCGGCGGGAAGTGTGGTCGTTTGCCGTGCCTCCGGCGTCAAATTCCTGGTGGATTGTCCCGGTGGCAGATAAACTTTCTGTGGGTGTGGGGTATGTTTCGCTTTCGGTGGGGGACTATGCGTCGGTCGTGGGTATTGTGGTTAGGCATTAGTACACAGTTGTGGGCAATTGGTGGGCCGGTCCCTTTTGTGCCGGCAGTGCAGGGAGATTTGGCACCTCGCGGTTTGCCTGGATTCTATTCGTCTCCGGCGCGAACGGCAACTCCTGGGTTTGCGCTTGCCGCCATGCACGATGTGGGCGATGTGGACGAGTTCGCCTATGCGGGTTACGGCGAAGTAGGGGTCGGGCCGCTCCGGTTGGCGTTTTTTAGCACTTTTCACGGGCTCGACAGCTTGTACAGGCAGTCGTATTCGGAATTGCAGACCTCGTTACCTGTGGAAACGTTCGTGGGAGCATTTGTCCTGGGTGCCGCATACGGGCTTTCGATGGAGTGGCTCCCGGGTGCTGAAAAGTGGGCGAGGCACCGCTACAAAGGTGGTGCTTTGTTCCTGTGGCGCGACTTTGCCGTGGGCGGGGTCGTGCACGGCTTCACGGATGGCATGGACGGATATGTCGATGGGCGCGGCGGGTTGCACTGGGAACCGCAGGGGAGTTTTTCCTTCTTTTTGGAGGCGGACCGGAGTTCGGTCTGGTTAGGGAACGGAATTCGCTTCCGGTACGCTGGATTGGATTTCCGTTACGGATTCCCTGACTTCTCTGTTTCCTTGCTTTTGAGTGCTTATTGGGAAGGTTGGTTTGCTGGTGGGCTCGCCGGGTCGGGCGGGGTTCCCCTCATGGGTGTATTTTCGGGAAAAACGTTTGCAAAATGACTCGGCGATTGACGGAATGTGGAATAATTTGTTTATTTTGTAGAATATGGATGATATGATTGTAGAAGGTGCCTTCAACTGGACCGTGGCATGGAGTTTCCTGTGCTGTGTGCTCCTTGTGGTGTCTTCTGTTGCGATTCTCTATATCCGGGACAATCGCGAGAAGCAGAAACTGTACAAGCTTTTTGCTGGCCACATGGGCGAGTTCATCGTGGTTCTCTCCCCGAAGATGGAGTTCCTCTACGGTTTACCGATTTTTTCCAGTGACCCCTTCTTTGGAATGCTGAACCGGGAACGTTCCTTGGAGGACTTTTTGCCTGCGGCAGACTGGATTCGCGTCTGCGCCTATTTCAAAGATACGGACAGGCATCCGAACATGCCGTTCATGCTCTCTTACGACGATGGCGGTGATACTCCGATTTGGTACGAGTTGCGCTGTGTCAAGAAGTACTATTCTTCGGTGGAATTCCATTACGTGTGCTTTATCAGGAACATTTCCAAAGAAGTCGAGATTAGAAAGAACAAGGAAGATGTTGAATCGAAACTTCGGATGCTCCTTGAAAATACGGGTGACTTCATCTGGAAATTCGATGTCGAAAATCATAGGCTAACAAGCCTTACACAAGTGTCGGGAGATCGTTACCGGATAATCCCCATTCCTATGGGGGAGGTCGACTTGCATATGCTTGTCCCTCCGCAAGATTATGCGGTGCTTATGGACTTGATTAACCAGCATGTCTTGGCTTACCATAGAACCGGCAATGTGGAAGATGGCGATGTCAATACGAAGATCCGTGGCTACCGTACAGACAAATCGATGGTGTGGTACGACTTGCATTGCAAGTTGGAGGTCGGCGACGATGGGCACTTGTTCTATAGGGGTGTGGCTCGCCGCATGGACGTGATGCTTGACAATCCGTTGTTCAGTTCCGAAGAGGAAAAAGACGCCATGCTTGCCGCGGCGATGTCTTTCCCCGATATTCGCACCTTCTGGGTCGATAGGAACTTTATCGTGCAGGGATGTAACCAGGCGTTCTCCCTAGATATGAAGCGGAGCGATCCCGAGCATGTCAAGGGAATTTCCCTAGAATCCCTCCCGGCGGAAAAACTTTCGCCGATGGTGGCCAAGAAAATTAACGACGTGTTCAACATGCGCAAGAGCGTTGCGTGGAAAGATGTGTACATGTCGTCTGACCAGTACATTGTATTCAATGCCGTGCCGCTGACTTCGGATAAAGGGTTGGTTCAAAGCGTCATGTGCTTGTACATGTTGCTTGGCCATAATGATTTTAAATCGGTAAATAAGGACGTTAACTAAAAAAGGTAAATGAAATGAAAAAAATCATCGTAATTTCTCTCTTCGCAATGATTATGACTGCCGGCTGTAAGGAAACGCCGAAGGCTGAAACCCAGGCAGCTCCGGCCGCCCAGCCGGCCGTAGAGCAACAGGCTCCGGCAGCAGAACCGACCCCTGCTCCCGAGGCTCCGAAGGCGACCATTACGAATGTGGAATGGGCACAGGCTCTTGAAATGCAGAAAAACGGTGCCGTGCTGATTGACGTGCGTACTCCGGGCGAAGTGGCCGAAGGCACTGCTCCGGGTTCCATCAACATCCCGCTCCAGGAAGCCGAACAGCGTATCGGCGAATTCCCGAAGGACAAGGACTTGCTGATTTTCTGCCGTAGCGGCAAGCGCAGCATGGCCGTGTCAAACTTCTTGATCCAGAACGGCTACGAACGCGTGTTCAACGTGGTCGGCGGATTCCTCGCGTTCCCGAAGAATTAGAATTCAGGGATTAGGGGCTAGGATCTAGAGGCTAGGGAAAAATAACACGGCTTCGCCGTCTGTTATTGACGCACGAAGTGCGTGATCCTTATTCCCTAGATCCTAGTCTCTAGCCTCTATCCCCTAACAAATGAACTACCTGCAACTTGCACTCGAAGAATCTTTCTTCTCGATTGGTATCAGCCGCCCGAACCCGGCGGTGGGTGCAGTTGTTGTCAAGGATGGAATCGTTGTGGGCAGGGGGCGTACGCAGCGCCCCGGCAATGCCCATGCCGAAGTCATGGCGCTGCGTGACGCGGGCGAACTCGCCCGCGGGGCGGCCATATACGTGACGCTCGAACCGTGCTGCCACTATGGCCGCACGCCCCCCTGCACAAAAGCCATCATCGACGCAGGGATATCCGAGGTGTACTTTGCTCATGCCGACCCGAACCCGGTTGTGCGCGGCAAGTCCAGGAAAATTCTAGAAGACGCGGGCATTGCTGTTTATGAAGGCGAGGACGCCTGCGTACGGGCTTGTTTTTGCGACGAAACGGATAATGACCTGCATGCTTCTTCGGATGCTTCGTGCGAATGCGGCGTGTTCGGTTACGAGGCTGCTGGCAAATTTAAAAGTAATGTCGGTGCTGAGGCTGCGTTAGCAGAATTCAAGGCCGAAGGCCGTTCCGTTTTCCACGAAGTGGAACGCTATTTTGAAGCGTATGATTATTTTGTACGCAATAAACGAACTTTTGTCGAAATTAAGAGTGCGGTATCCGAAGATTCCTTCATGGGCTGCATAACCGCTAAAGGCCGCCACGCTCCGCTGAAAATCACGGGCCAGGGTGCAAACTGCTGGAATCATGAACTCCGCGCCATGAGCGATGCCGTGCTGGTCGGTGCGGGAACGCTCCTTGCCGACAATCCGCGCTTGGATGTACGGTATGTGCAGGGGAACTGCCCCGTGAAAGTCGTGTGGGCGGGCCATCACGAATTTATCCAGCCAGAAATCGAATCGCTTCATGTTTTCGCTCCGTGTGGCGAAGGTGCTTTTGTGCCTCTCGTCTTTAGCTGTGTGGCGCAGCCGCAATTGGACGGAATTGCCGAGGTCGTTGCTTTGCCGCACGAATCGTTTGCAGACAATTGGAACTTTATGGTAGAAAACCTTTCCGCCCGCGGTATGCACCGCCTGATGGTGGAACCGGGTGCTGCACTTGTGCATGAAATATTTAATGCGCCCCGGGAACCAGAAAAGCCCCTATGGAACCGCATTGACCTTTGGCGTTCCACGGACCCGTCTGTAGAAGCTTCTCTTGCGCGTCTCGTGGAATGCGGCGAGGCAAAATCCGGCCTTGAGTTTCCCGGGCTCCCTCCTTGTGCCATCGCCAAGGAATCCGCGATGATCGGACCCGACGTGCTGACGGTGTATTATAGCGGTGAGGCTCGAGGCGCGAGACAAGGGGCTAGAAACTAGAGACTAGAGAGACTAGTGAAAAAGAATCACGCACTTCGTGCGTCAATAACAGACGGCGACGCCGTGATATTTCTCCCTAGCCCCTAGATTCTAGATCCTGTTCCCTCCTAACCACCAACCACTAACCACTTCCTACTGTCTACTGTCTACTTCCTACTTTTA
>NZ_CAMZCS010000051.1 GCF_947305105.1 uncultured Fibrobacter sp.
GTTCAAGCAAGCTTGACCGCGGCGCTCGCCTTACGCATTTGTCCTACTTCCTACTGCCTACCTCCTACTTCCTACTTACCTCATACCTCAAAGGGAGCGTTAGCGACCGACCTCACGCCTCAAAGGCGCAACGCGCCGACCTCAGAGCGTAGCGACCTCATAGCCCCTAGATCCTAGCCTCTAGATCCTCTGATGGAGATTGCTTCGCCTTTGGCTCGCAATGACAAATCCAAAACACTGCCTACTGCCTACTGCCTACTTATTATAAATCGCTTCGAGTGCAGCAGCAAGGTACGCAAGCGGAGCGTTCCAATTGATAGCCACTTCGTTCGTCGCATAGCTGCAGCGATCATCGATGTAGGCAAGCGCAGGTTTGTCGGCAGCGGCATAGTTCGGGCACTTCCAATTTTCCTTGCCGTCCAGGTTGATATCCTGCTTGCCCAGGTGCGGGCCACCCACGAGCATTCCCGGCACCGGATCGTCCACCATGTCGGATTCACTTGGGCGGTGGTGCGGGTTGCGCGGGCTCCTATAACCGAAACCGGTCACATAAGTGATATCCTGCGGGTTCTTGCCGAGCAAGTAGTCCAGGCACTGCTGCGCGCCATCCAGGTAGCTCTTGTCCTTGGTAAGCAAGTAAGCATGCACCAGCACAATCCCGTTGTTCGCCATCGCACTATTGCTGCCCCAGTTCCAACTCCACGGGAATGCAGGCAAGCGGTAAGCACTCGTGTCGCCCACGGCACGGAGGTTGTTCGCCTCGTTCAGCACGACCTTCTTTGCGGCATCGACGAGTTCTTTTTCAAAGTCCGCAGAATCCAGCGCAACACGGAAAGCCGCAAGCATGTTCACATTGCCCCACCAGGCACCATCGGGCGTAAACGCATTCGCCTTCAAGTCTTCCTGATATTCCGCTTTCTTAGACGTACGGAAGAGCTCAGCAGCAGCCCAGCGGAATTCGTCCTTGCCGTTCTCGTCGCCGGGCATATAGCTACCCGTCTGCACGTCGTCGGGCTGCTTGTAGAAAGCTTCCGGATTCTTCTTGGCCCAGGCATACGCACTCTCGGCAGCCTTGAGCATCTTGTCGGCATAAGCCTTGTCGATATTCCTGTAAACCACGCTCGCCTGCGCCATCACTGCCGCAAAGTCCAGCGAAGCCGTCACGTTCTTGATAATCGCGTAACGCGGCGCAATATCGTTTTCGGGCAGCACGCTCCCGCCGAACTTCAGCGTAGTCACCTTGTGGTACACGCCACCGTCCTTGTCCTGCATGGTCAGCATCCAGTCCAAGTTGTAGCGTACCTCTTCGAGGAGCTCCGGGTATTTCGGGAATTCGCGCGGGATGTTCCAATGAAGCGAATCCGCATACTTCGGGAAATGTTCATAAATTTCGAGCAAAGTAAACACGGTGATGCCGGAGTTCACGATGTACTTGCCGTAATCGCCCGCATCGTACCAACCGCGCTGCGATTTGATGGTCTTGCCGGCACCCTTGCCGCCCGTCACCTTGTCGGAACCATAGATAACGACCTTGTCATCCTTGTGGCCTGCGGCGCGCGCCCACTTGCCCGCATACTGCGGCTCCAGCGCCATGCTCGCACGCTGGTAGTAGAACCACTTGAGACTCGCCTTCACCAAATCGCCGTAAACATTTTTCCCGACGACAACGGGTGTACCCACGTATTCGCCACTGCGGAAAAGCCGGTAAGTTCCCGGAGTCTTTACAGAAGAAATATCAAAGGTCTGCACTTCCTCACCGCTGTAATCCCAGTCGTACACCAGGGGAGCCTTGAGTTTCAGAACCGTTTTTCCCTTCAGGTCACGGACTTCGAGCCCGTTCGCATCGTTACCGGGGAAAACGACCGTCTTTTCGGCATCGGGATAATAACCCAGCTGGTTCACGAGGGGGCCAGCGAAAGCCGAAGAGGCAGATAAGGAGACCGCCACAAAAGCGGCTGTACAAAAACAAACATTCCAAGACTTATTCATGCCTAGAATATACTTTAAAACGGCCAATTTCGGGCGTAAAGTGCTTCATATTCCGTTTTCAGCGGGAAACAAAAACCCTCCACAAGCTCTTTTTTATATTTAAGAGCAGGAGGAATTTGCCCCATGAACATTGGCATATCCAAAATAGCCCTTTCTCTCGCCTGTTGTGCCCTGCCGTTCACATTTACCGCCTGTGGTGGCGACTCCACATCAGTCGACCCTCAAGACATCGTAGACGACATCGCTCTGTCCAGTTCCGAAGCAGACGACTCCTCCTCTTCGGAAGAAGCGGATTCCAAATCAAAATCGTCTTCTTCCAAGGCTAAAAGTTCCTCCAGCACCGACAAAGAGGCATCTTCCTCTTCTCAAGATTCAAGCTCCAGCAAGGATTCATCTTCTTCTACGAATAAGGAATCATCCTCGTCAAACAAGGAATCATCTTCGTCAGAAAGTTCCTCCTCGACTCAGAGTTCTTCTTCGCAGGACTCAACAAAAACCGAAAGCTCATCTTCCCAGGAATCTTCCTCCAGCGTAAACATCAATGTGACAGCATCCTCCTTCACAGACTCCCGCGACGGCAAGACATACAAGCTGGTCAACATCGGCGGGCAAGTCTGGATGGCCGAAAACTTACAATACGGCGATTCCAGCCTTTATGTTTTCAACGAAGCCAAAGTAGTTTGCCCGGAAGGATTCCACCTGCCCACCCTCAAGGAATTCAGCAAACTCATTGAGTATGTAGGCGGGGCAGATGTCGCCGCGAAGAAACTGAAAAGCACCAGTGGCTGGCCAAACGATTCTTTAGGTAACTGGAACGGCACTGACGATTACGGATTCAATGCCAAACCCGTCGAAAGCGGTGACGGAGCCGGCACCGACGAGAACTTCTGGAGTTCCACAAGAAATTCTAGAGACTACCCTACCGGAAATTTCCTAAAGCTTGACCCCCATCCAAAATCCGAATGGTTCTGCCAGGAAAGAGAGAATGCATCTGCATCACGAGCCTGCCTTGTCCATGGCAAACCAGAGACAAAACTTTCTATCCGTTGCCTAAGCAATAATGAAGAATGTGGCGGAAAAAATATCGACAACACAAAGCAATTCTGCCAAAATGGCGTCGCCTACGACATCTGCCGTCAACGACTATACGACGGCACAAAATACGAATGCAAGAACGACACACTTTACGAAAGATCAAGCGGGACCGTCTTCAAATATTCATGGTTCCTGCTCAACCCGAACAAAACATACGGAACTTTCAAAGACGAAAGAGACGGGCAAATCTATAAGACCATCGATATCGATGGCGTTGTCTGGTTCGCAGAAAATTTGAACTACGCAAGTGCAGGTTCCTTGTGCCCCGGGAATGAAGAAAAATACTGCGACGTTTATGGAAGAATGTACACCATGAAACAAGCTTTAGAAGAAGATACGATCCATCTCGAAAAGAAGCAGGGAATATGTCCTAAAGGAACTCACCTCCCATTTTCACCAGAATACAGTTTGTTATGGGAAAAATACAGTTTCGAGGAACTTTTCGTAGGCTATGCGCCTTTCTTTGAGGATGACGACCACGATGGCGCATTATCTAGATTGACAAACGAAAGCGGCATGAGCATGCTGGAAAATGGAGCCTATAATAGAAATTACAACTCATGGGACGGTATCAACAGACAAACTCGGAACATCGGCTCCAATTTTACACACTACCATTATTACCGCTGGTCAGGCAGTGGAATTCAAGAATTTTATATGTATCCAGATGATGACAACTTCGGTGCCATCCGCTGCGTTGTAGACTAGTCTGCTTTTTTCGTCCTTGTTCTCTTTTTCTCACCAATACAAATACTCGTGTTACCCTTTGAGATTGTCAATCCTCTCTTAAGGGAAATGAGTGTCACCGAGATGAGAATCGCTACAATCACAACGCAGGAAGATCCAAAAATCAACGGATCCTTTATTACATTAGACCATTCTTTTTTTTCCTTCTCCTTTGTGAGAGTATCTATCTTATTGTGAAGCTCATTCGTATCTCTTTTTAGGTTCGCAACCATTAAATTCAAATTAATGGTGTCTTGTTTTAAAGTATCAATCACGTGATTCAATGAATCATTCGCTTTTTTTACTAGAACTAAATCTTTATTATTTATATAAAAATCAAGATCCTTTTTATAGTTTCGATTCTCTTTTTTCAACGATTTATTCAATGAATCTAAACTTTTAATTTTTTTTTATTAAAGAGTCATTTTCAGTTCGCAATCCGCCATTAGTTTGATGTAACCTTTCATTATCTGTTTCAAACTTTTCAATTTTTTTCTCAAATTTTTTTATTTCTGTTTTAAGGTCTTTTATTGTTTGCTCATAATTTATAGAATCCTTCATGCGCTGCGGAGTAAGATGATAACAATCCATCATCTTTAAGCAAAATTCCATAGAAGTCGCATCAACTGGAGTTCCATCAGCCAAAACAACCCCATCAGCGCGACAAGAAATGTTTTTTGGATAAATCAATGTTTCTGCCATTTTTTACCTGTTCCTTTTTGGGGGTGTTTTAGCCCTTATTGGGCGAGATCATTAGCAAGTACTTAATTACAGTACATATTCTATAAGAATATTATAATTATTTTCTTTAATATGCAACAAATAAATTCATATAATTACAAAAACAGGCATAACAATGTTTTGCCTGTTTTTTTTAGTTTATAGCCCTTTAAAGCCTTATTTCTGTTCTTCTTTCTTATTTTCACCAATTGCAACAACGGTCCCGTTCTTAGAGAAAGAGAACCCTTTCTTAAGAGCGATAACCATTATCGCAATGATAAGCACAATCAGCACTGCGCAGCCGCTCGGCGAGGTAAGAGCTGCAACCGGAGACTGGTTGGCTTTCGCTTGTTGGAGCTGGATTGTCAGAGAATCTTTGGCAGCTTCCAGCTGGTCGACTTTTGCGAGCAACGTGGCATTTTCGCTTTTCAGGATTTCGACATCCTTCGCAAGGACGAGCGAATCCTTCTGGAGCTGAATGATGACGTTATGGACGCTATCCGCATGATGTTTTGCCTTCTTGAACATTTCCATGTTCTTGAAGTCGCCTTTCTTGAACGCTGCGGATGCAGTCGTTGCGGTGGTATCGTTGTTTACCTGTTCTGCCATTTTGTTACCTGTACCTTAGGTTGAGTTTAAAATCGGTGATGTAAAGTGTTACTTCTTCAGCCCGAGCAGCTGGAGAATCAGCGAGATAATTATATCGAACAATGACGTCGGCTTGCTTGCCGCCGGCTTTGTCGCACTAGTCTGGGCAGGCTTCTGCGATGCAGGTTGTGCCTTCGGAGCCGCCGACGGTGCGGATTGCGGCGCGGGAGCGGGCTGTGGGGCCGGGGCGGACTCGACCGGCTTCACCGGTTCCGGAGTGGGAGCAGGTTCCGGCGTAGGTTCAGCGACAGGCGCAGCCTCGGGTTTCGCCTCTTCCACGGCAGGCTCAACGCTTGCAGGCGGTTCGGCCAGCTGCGGTTCCGTTGCCGTGGCATCCGGCTTGCTTTCAGGCACGTCGGGAAATTCGTCGGAGCACCTGGAGATGACTGCTTTCAGTGACGGCGTAAACGGCCAGTCAAACTTGTCTTTCCTGACGTTCGTGTGGTAGAACACACCCTTGAACGCCAGCGCTTCTGCATCGGTCGCGAACGGATTATCGTCCGACTTGAAGTTCATCGGAATGTTGTGCTTGCGGCCCAAGTACTTGACGAGAGTGGCCACAGCATCGATCTGGACATCCGTCATCGAGGCGTAGTAGTCGTAACCCCTGTAGCTGTGCTTGGAATAGAATTCCGTCTCGGACACCTTGCAGTATTCGTTCTTGTAAGCGTCAATCAGGTTCTCGCCAGAAAGCTTGAGCGGGCCATAATTCGAAATCTCGATGCCGATGGACTGCTTCGACATGGCGCCGTTGCCACCGACAGCACCGCTCCCGAGATGGTAGCTCCATTCGGTGTCCGGGAACATTTCGTAAATCCTTCCCGAGCGGTCGACAACGTAAGAAACAGACACATGATTGTCCGCCTTAGAGAGTGAACTCGTATCGGACTTGATATAGCCGACGGTAAAGTGCAGGCAAATGCTCTTCTTTACTGTCCTGACATTGTAATAGTAGCTGTTGAAATCTGGACGGATAGAATAAATCTTCACGCCATTCCCGATATCGGTCGTCGCAGTCAGTTTATACTTGACTCCAGACGAATTTGTCAGGTTCGAAAAAAATTCATCTTCGCGTTGCTTGATAGTTTCTGGTCTCACAAAAATCTTCTCCTTGTATAAACTACAATATATATATTTTTTTTACCCTATTCGCATTTATTCTGTTATAAACAATAGCTTAGATGTATTTTTTGGCCAAACAAAACTATTTATTTTCACAACAAAAGAAAAACCCGGCTCCACTTTCATGGAACCGGGATTTTTAATTTCACAAGTAGTTACTGTCTACTTCTTACTACGATGGCTGTTCTTGATCCATTCAGTCTTGTGGACTTCGGGGATGTCGTCGAGCAGGCGGAGCGTATGCGGTTCATCCGTGTTGTCGAGCACCTCGGCAGGGGTACCCTGGTTCACGATCTTACCGTCGTGCATGATGAAGATACGGTCGCTAACGTAGTTGGCAAGGCCGATGTCGTGAGTCACGAACACCACGGTCATCTTGAGCTCGTCTTTCAACTTGCGCAGGTAGTCGAGGATGTTGGCGCGCACGCAGGCGTCCACCATGGAGGTGGCTTCGTCGGCAATCAGCACCTTCGGGCGGAGCGCGAAGATACGGGCCAGCAACATACGCTGCATCTGACCACCGGAAAGTTCGAACGGGTACTTGCCCTCGATATCGGCAGGCGTCACGTTCACGGCCAAGAGGCCTTCGTCCACGCGGCGGCGGACTTCGTCCTTGCTCGGCTTGTCCTTCAGGATGTTCAGGGAATCTTCCAGCTGGCTACGAATCGTAAAGAACTGGTTGAAGCATCCGAACGGGTCCTGGAACACGGACTGCACTTCGTTCCAGTGGGCCTTGAGGTTCGTAATCTTGTGGTCACGGTAGAGGAACTGGCCGCGGGTCGGCTGGTAAAGGCCGAGCATGATCTTTGCGAGCACGGACTTACCGCAGCCCGAGCCACCCACGATGGAGATGAATTCTTCGTCGTAGATATCAAAGGACACGTCGCGGACGGCCGTCTTCAAAGTCTTGCCGGCACCGAAATCCTTGCTGATGCGCTTGGCAGAAAATACAACTGGCTTATTACTGAGCATAATCGCACCTCACGTCACGATCGCCGACAATGCGGAGATTCTGGGTATTCTTCTTACAG
This sequence comes from uncultured Fibrobacter sp., assembly GCF_947305105.1. Lineage (NCBI taxonomy): Bacteria > Pseudomonadati > Fibrobacterota > Fibrobacteria > Fibrobacterales > Fibrobacteraceae > Fibrobacter > uncultured Fibrobacter sp. Next base: position 7,332 of record NZ_CAMZCS010000051.1, read on the forward strand.
TCGGGGCATGCCTTCTTGCAACGCGGGGCGAAGCGGCAACCCACAATCTTGTTCTTGAGGCTCGGAGGAGCACCTTCGATGGCCACCGGATGGCGGGTACGCTGGCTCGCTTCCGTGCTGAGCATGGCGCCCATGAGGGCCTGCGTGTACGGATGGCGCGGATCCTTCACGACCTGTTCTGCAGTACCCTTCTCGACAATTTCACCCGCGTACATGATGGCGATGTTGTCGGCCACGTGGTACAGGAGCGGAAGTTCGTGGGTAATGAAGATCATCGTCGAGAAGATGCCCTTGTCAAGAAGGTCGAAAATCATCTTGATCACTTCCTTCTGCGTGGAAACGTCCAAAGCAGAAGTCGGTTCGTCAGCAATCACCATCTGCGGGTTGAGCAAGGTGGAAATACCAATCACGGAACGCTGGCGTTCACCGGCAGTGAGCTGGATCGGGTAGGAGTCGAGCACGCGCTTCGTGTCCATGCCGAACAAGTCGAAACGTTCGCAAAGGCGGTCGTAAATTTCCTTGTGGTCGAGCTTCTTGCCCGGCTGCTGGTGGGCGGCAATCACGTCGGCAGCGATGTCCTTGATCTTGCGCACCGGGTTCAGGGCGTTGAAGGCGCCCTGCGGAATCATGGAAACCTTCTGGGCGAGCACGTTCGAGCGGACATCCTCGATGGAACGGTTCATGAGCGATTCCATCTTGTTGCCGTTCTTGACGCGCACATCACCGTTCTCGGGATAGAGAGGCGGGATGCACATGCCCATGAGGCCGGAAACGAGGGTGGACTTGCCGCAGCCGGATTCACCGGCGATACCGAGGATTTCGCCCTGCTTCATGGTGAAGGACACGTCGGTCACGGCGTGCGTCTTGTCGCCAAAGCGTCCAAGGTAATAGAGGCTGAGGTTTTCTACTTCAAAAACATTTTCAGACATTTCGTTACCTCTTACTTGCGCAGGCGCGGGTTAAAGACGCCTTCCATGGAAGTATTGATCAGGTAAAGGGCGAACACCGTAAGGGTGATGATAATGGTCGCCGGGAGGAAGGCAATCCAAATGCCGTCCGAAAGGGCGCCTTGGTCCTTGGCCTGGTTCAGGATGATGCCGAGGGACGTGGAATCCAGAGGTCCGAGGCCGATCATGGAGATGGAGGCTTCGGAAAGGATACCGGAAGACACCTGCATGATGAACACCATGAACACGTACGAGAGCAAATACGGAAGCACGTGCTTGATCACGATAGTGAGCGTGGATGCACCGTTGATGCGGGCGAGCGCGATGTGGTCGCGGCTACGCAGGGACGATGCCTGGGCACGCACTGCACGGGCAGACCAGCTCCACGCCGTAAGGCCGATGATAAGGCCGATGAGCGTGAGAGAACGGCCGTCCTTCACAGCAGAGCTGATGAGCACGAGAATCACGAACTGCGGAATCACGATGAAGATGTTCGTGAGCATGTTCAGCACTTCGTCGATCCAGCCACCGCGGAAACCGCCGAACAGGCCGATGAGCACGCCGATGGTCGTCGCGATGACGCCAGCAACGAGGCCCACATAGAGCGAAGAACGAAGACCAGCAATCAGGAGCGACACGTAGTCGCGGCCGAGGTGGTCGGTGCCGAGCAGGTGGTCGCCGCTGGAACCGGCGTACGGGCCAGCCACGATGTCACGGGCGTTGATATCCACATGGTAGAACAACGGTCCGAAAATTGCGATCAACAGCGTGAGAATGAAAATCGAGATACCCACGACGAACATCGGGGACTTGAGAAGGTTTCTTAAAAGCTTAACCATGATTACTTACCTCCCATCTGGAGACCGGCCTTGACACGCGGGTCAAAGACAGCGATCAAAACGTCAACTGCGAAGTTCGCGACGAGCACGCAGGTCGAAATCATCAAGGTACAACCCTGAATGGTCGCGTAGTCGTTCTGCTGGATTGCGGTAAGCATTGCCATACCGAGACCCGGGTAGGAGAAGATCATTTCGGTAATGAGAGCGCCACCCACCATGGTACCCAGCGACTGGGCGAGGCCGGTGAGCTGCGGAAGCATGGCGTTGCGGAACACGTAGCTGATAATCTTGCCTTCACGCAGACCGAGCCACTTGGCGTACTTCATGTAGTCGGTACCGAGTTCGTAAATCGACATGGAGCGCATACCCGTTGCCTGGCCAGAAAGCAGGATCGGGAACACGGAGAAGAACGGGAGCACATAGTAGAACCCGACGCTCTTGATGCAGTTCCAGTTGAACGAGAGTTCCGGAATGTCGGGGCTGTAGGCGCCCATCGCGGGGAACCAGCCCAGCGTGATGGAGAACAGAGCCACCAGAAGCATACCGAACACGAAGAACGGGATACCGTTCAAGAACATGGCGAGCGGGAAGAACACCTTGTCGAAAATGCCGCGCTTGTAAGCAGCGAAGGCACCGAGGAGGTTACCGATAATCCAGCCAAGGAGAATCGTCGGGGCCTGGATGGCGAGCGTCCAAGGCACGGATTCCTTGATGATGTCGGCGACCGGCTTCGGGTACTGGCTGTAAGACAGACCGAGGTCACCCTTGAACACGTTGCCGATGTAGACAAAGAACTGGGAGATGCCGGAGGCGAGCTTCGGATCGTCCTTCGTGACGACCTGATCGATCATGACCGTGTCCTGGCGTTCGACCTGGAACTTTTCCATGACAGCGACCTTTTCGATCTTCTCGACCTTCTTCTTGGTCTTCGGGTCCTTGACCATGACCGGATTACCCTTCTTGTCGAGGACCGGCTTTTCTTCGAACACCGGATTGCCTTCGGCATCGACGGCCTGGCGTTCTTCCATGACCGGGTTGCCATCGGCGTCAGTCACCTTGACAGTCTTGAGCACCGGAGCGCCGTTCTCGTCGAGCTTCGGCACCTTGATGGTCTTCATCTGGCCCTTTTCGTCGACTTCGGGTTCATAGACAACGTTGCCCTGGTCATCGAGTTCGGCCATACCGAAGGCCTTGAGCAGGCCTTCCTTCTTGAGCTTGGCTTCTTCGGGAGAAAGACCCTGTGCGGCCTTACCCATGATAATGTCCACCGGGTTGTTTTCACCCATACGCGGCAGAGTAAAGTTAATCGCGACAGCGACAACAAACGTCAGGAGATACCAGAACGCCTTCTGCAGGACATAGCGTAGCATAGGATATTGTTTAAGCATTTCACGTCCTTCTATTTAGCAAGCTTTAAGTTCCACAGGACCTTCGTACCCGAGGCAATCCACGGCAGCTGCGGCGGAGCGTACGGATTTTCGGCGGTGGGCCAGTTGGTCCACACGCGGTCGCTGAATTCGTAATACTGTTCCGGGAGGTAGGTCAGCGGGATAGACGGCTGGTCCTCCATGAAGATCTTGTTCAGTTCGCGGTAGGCTTCGGCCTTCTTGGCTTCGTCCGTCATGAGCGGAATGAGGCCCAAGAGGCTGTCCACTTCGGGACGGAACTCCGGAGTGCCCGGCTGGTTGTAACGGCCGATGTTGGTACCGGCCCAAGCGCCGAGCGGCTGCCAGTCGCGGCTGGCCATGACTTCGTTGAAACGGCTCCACGGGAGAGACGGAGAAACGTCGGCAGTCGGCTTGTGCATGATGAGGTCGAAGTTACCCGTACCCATCGCAGGCCAGTACTGGCCACCGTCCACGAAACCTTCGCGGATGTCGATACCGGCCTTACGCATGCCTTCGACAGCGATAGTCACGATAGATTCCCAGTCGGTCCAACCGGCAGGAGACGTGATGAAGAGGGTCGGGATCTTTTCGCCCTTGGCGTTGTAAGTACCGATAAGTTCGCCACCGTCGGTGAACTTGGACGAATAACCGGCTTCGGCGAGCATCGACTTGACCTGGTTGATGCGTTGGGCTTCGTCGGTGATACCGAGGTTTACACCCAGCTTCTGGTCTTCGGCGTTGATGTACTTGCCTTCGAGGTTCGTCGGCATGATGAGGCCCGGCTGGAGCGGCGTCGTGTAGTTGGACACGGCGAACATGCGGATAGCCGTATAGTCGATGGCCGTCGCAAGAGCGCGGCGGAAACGCTTGTCATTAAGCGGTTCCTTCATCGTGTTGATCATCATCATCGGCATGGCACCCGGAGCAAAGTACGGAGGGTCGTTGAACCAGGTATGGACACCGGCGCCCTTCTTGTGCCAAATGCGCGGGACAAAGCTCATAGAAGCGTCCAAGGCACCTTCGCGCAGCGCGATCGTGCTGTGGTCGTTGCTCTTGTAAATCGGGTGAACGATGTACTTGGGAGCCGGGAGCTGGCCGTTGTGGAGAGCGGCGTTGCCCCAGTAGTCGTCGCGGCGTTCAAGAATAATCTTGTTTGCAGAATAGTCCTTGATGTTGTACGGACCCGAAACCACCGGGTTCTTGTCCATCATCATCTTCTTGACTTCGTCGAGGCCCTTTTCGGCAATAAGCGGTTCGAAAATGTGGGCCGGGGCGATACGGATAGCCTGGAGCAAGTCGCGCACAGAAAGCGGGTTATTCCTCTGGGCCTTGTTCACGATGAAGGCGAGACGTTCGCCAATCATCTTGCGCTCGCCAGCCGTGTCCTCGGCTGCCGGTTCGGCATATAATGTGTCTACATGGATTGCGGAAATCTGTTCGGCGGTATTGATGGAACCCTTCGTGAACATGAACTTCACGTCGTTCGAGTTCACTTGCTTGCCGTCGCTCCAGGTCGCAGCCGGGTTCAAGTCAACCACGATGCTGTCGTTGTTGGACAGTTCCTCGACCAGGTGGCCAAGGAGGTCCTCAATCTGACCGTTCAGAGTGTTATAAGTAACAAGCGGTTCGTAAACCAGGTTGAAGCGTCCGCCGACAGGCCACGCGGCCATCCAGCTTTCTGCAAGCGGATTAAATGTCGCAGGGGCGCCCCATTGCTGGCCGGACAGGTACAGGGTTTCCTGACGAGGCAAAGCCCCTTCAGCCTGATCACTGCCACCGCACCCTGAAAAAACTGCTCCACTTGCCGAAAGCACTAAAGCCGTTCTGGCAATCGATTTCAATCCAATCATTGTGTCCTCTTTTATAAAGCATTGATATGCTTGTGATTAAAAATTCTTTCGTAATATAGATTTAAAATTTTTCCTTGTTTTTAAGGACCGAAAAAAAACTGTTTACAGCACCCCGAAAGAAAGCGCCTGAACCGCGTAAAAAAGGCAAATTGGGCACAATGTATCCCAAATTTTACAAAAAAGCGTGTCAATCGCCCATTTTTCTCAAGAATAAGAAACGCAATTTCGCCAACCTCTAAGAAGAAGTAGACCTTTCTATATTTCCCTAGCGGACTACGATGAAATCCATATTAAAAACCCTACAGATGGTTTTAACACTTGCGGGAGCATGCCTCGCAAGTGAACCCGCGCAGGAAAACAACCAACAACCCGAACAAGATCCCGAAATTTCCACGTTCCGCAGCCGGCTTTCGCTCCGGTTCCTGACTAACTACAATTTCGTATCTATCCAGAATTCCGCCTACGGCGACCAACCGCTGGAATCGAACCGTCCCCTGAACCTGGGCATCGGATTCGGATACGACAGCCTTTTTACTTTATTCGACAAATCCTGGGACCTGTCACTCGAATTCCGGTACAATCTCCCGTTCACGACATCTGACGGGCATACCAATTCCCATGCATTCGAATCAGGGCTCAACTTTTTCCCGGGCGACTGGTGGATTTCGGGAAACTTGCGCTACTACAGCGGATTCTCGACAAAAATCAAGGACGAGCCCAGGGACAGAATCAAATTCGTAGACATGTCGGTTACCGACATGTATATTTCGGCCCTGTGGATGGCATCTGCCAACGGAAAATTCTCTCCGCGAAGCGCTTACTTTTTGGAACGCCGCCAGAAACATTCCGCAGGGAGCATCATCGTTGGCGGGAGGTTGCAACGAAACATCGCCGAAGACAACGACGGGATACTCCTTTACGAGAACAACCGTCGCGACATCACCACGACCTGGGTAGACATGGGCTACACCTATAGCTTCATTTTCAAGAGAGGTTATTTCTTGAACTTGTGGGGAGTCCTTGGGCTTGCATACGGCCGCATCGTCGCCGAAGACGACAACGTTCTGCTCCCCGAATTCGAGACACGTTCCGCATTCGGTTATCTCGGCGAAAAATGGTCGTGGAACATCGTGCTCAAATCAGGATACTCCATAGTCTTGTATGGCGATTACAACGAGCGGAAATACGTAGGCGCTATCGAAACACTCGGCGTAAGAAGGTTCTAGAAATTACGAAAAAAGTAATTTCAAAAATTTTGCATACAAAAGAAGCGTCCCTTAATAGGGACGCCTCTTTAAATTACTTTGCCTGGCGTCACTTCGTGACGCAGTCCAAGCGGCTCAGTCATGCCGGCAAGCAAGCTTGCCGTCGCGACGTTCGCCTTACTTGGCCTTTTTGCAGCCGCACTTCTTGCAAGCGGGCTTCTTAGCGGCCTTGGCACCCTTGCGCGGGTCACCGGCGTAGACAGCAGCCTTGCCGAGTTCTTCTTCGATGCGGAGGAGGCGGTTGTACTTGCAGACGCGGTCCGTACGAGAGAGGGAACCAGTCTTGATCTGGCCAGCGGCAGTACCGACGGCGAGGTCAGCAATGAAGGTGTCTTCGGTTTCGCCAGAGCGGTGAGAAACGATCGGAGCATAGCCTTCGTTCTG